>JBEIPX010000397.1:0-3420 GCA_040376815.1 Bradyrhizobiaceae bacterium | reverse complement strand
CGCAGAGCCGGGACTTTCCCTGGGACGTCTCAAAGCTGATGGCCGAGCACGGTTTGCTCGGAATCACGATTCCTCAGGCAGACGGTGGCCAGGGCGGGAACCTGATCGATGCCGTGATCGCGATCGAACAGGTGACGCTCGCCTGCCCGCGCAGCGGCGATGTGATCCAGGCCGGTAATTTCGGCGCGATCCGGACGTTCTCGGAATACGCCAATGCCGAGCAGAAGAAGCGCTTCCTGCCCGACCTGCTTGCGGGGCGGAAAATCATCTCCGTCGGCATGACCGAACCCGACGCGGGATCGGCAGTGACCGAACTGAAAACCTCAGCAACACCGGATGGCTCTGGCTTCCGGATCAACGGCTCGAAGGTCTTCACCACCAACAGCGAGCACGCCGAACTGTTTCTGCTCTATGTGCGTTTCGGCAAGGGGGTCGGCGGCATCGGCTCCGTCGTGGTCGAGCGCGGAACGCCGGGCTTCACGCTCGGCAAACCATCAAACTTCATGAACGGCGAAGGCTGGCAGCAGCTCTATTTCGAAGACTGCTACATCCCGGCCGGGAACGTCATTCTTCCGGCGGGCGGCTTCAAGAAACAGATCAGCGGCTTCAACGTCGAGCGGATCGGCAACACCACGCGCGCGCTGTCGGTGGGCCAACTCTCCTACAATATCGCACGCCAGCATGTGGACGATCGCAAACAGTTCGGCCGCCGCCTGTCCGATTTCCAGGGCGTGCAATGGAAGCTCGCGGAGATGGCGCTGAAGCTCGAAAGTGCGCGTCTCCTGCTCTATCGCGCCGCGATCAACGCCAACAAAGGGCTGCCTTCGGCCTACGAGACGGCCCTTGCCAAGATCGCCTGCAATCGCGCAGGCTTCGAGGTCTCGAATGAAGCGTTGCAGCTTCTGGGCGGCATCGGCTTCTCGGAAGACAGCATCGTTCAGTACTGCATGCGGCGCGCGCGCGGCTGGATGATTGCCGGAGGTTCGATTGAAATCCTGCTCAACCGGGTCGCCGAAGGTGTCTTCGATCGCCGTCTGCCGCAGCGTCAGGCCGACCTCGCCGCGGAGTAACAATGTCCGCCAATGAACTCCGGCGCATTCTGACCACGCCTTCGGCCGTCGCGATCGTCGGCGCTTCGGATGAGGCGGGCAAGATCGCCGCGCGGCCGCTGCAGTTTCTCCGCCAGCACGGATACGGCGGAAAGGTCTACCCGGTCGCGCGCCGCGATACCGTGATGGGCGAGAAAGCCTATCAGCACATCAAGGATGTGCCGGAACCGATCGATCACGCGTTCATCGCCTTGCCAACGGCGCACGCGATCGAAGCGGCGCACGACTGCGCGCATGCGGGCGTCAAGCTGATCACGATTCTCGCGGACGGGTTTGCCGAGGCCGGAGCCGAGGGCCTCGAGCGCCAGCGCGACCTGCTACGCCTGATCGACAAGACCGGCTGCCGCCTGCTGGGCCCCAACAGCCTCGGGATGGTCCGCACCGCCAATGCACTGTCGATGACTGCCAACGCTGCGTTTGCCGTCGATCGCCTCGTCACCGGCCGCACTACGGTGTTGTCGCAGAGCGGAAGCCTCGTTGGCACGCTCTACTCGCGCGGCCGTGCACGCGGTATCGGCTTCTCGAATCTCATCTCGGTCGGCAACGAGGCCGATCTCTCGATCGGCGAGCTGGGAGAAGCGCTCGTCGACGATCCCGAGACTGACGCGTTTTTGCTGTTTCTCGAAACGATCCGCCACCGCGACAAACTCGAACGCTTTGCGCGTGCAGCGGCTCACGCCGGGAAGCCGATTGTCGCCTACAAGCTCGGCCGTTCGCAGCTTGGCGCCGAGCTTGCCGTCTCCCACACCGGCGCGTTGGTCGGCTCGGACGCAGCTGCGGATCAATTCCTGCGCGAACTCGGCATCGTGCGTGTGGATATGTTCGAAGCGTTGCTCGAAGCAGGCCCCCTGCTCCGCAGCGTTGTTCAGCATCAGAAGCGCCCGAAGGCTGCCACGGTGATCACCACCACCGGCGGCGGCGGTGCGCTTGTCGCCGATCGCCTCGCCACCCTCGGCGTGGACGTGCGCGGTGCAAGCAGCGACGCCATCGCACGGCTCGCTGCGAAGGGTATCGCCATCAAGCCAGGTCACATCATCGATCTGACGCTGGCTGGAACGCGTTACGAGATCATGCGCGGGATCGTCGATGAGCTGCTGCAAGCCGACGATATCGGCGCGCTCGTTGCGGTGATCGGCTCGACCGCGGAGTTCTTCCCGGACCGCGTGGTCGCGCCGATCGTCGATGCATTCAAGGCCGCCAAGCCCGGCCATCCGGCGCTCGCGGTGTTCGTAACACCCGATGGCGGCGGCGCTCTGAGCATGCTCGCCGAGGCTGGCATTGCCGGCTTCCGGACACCGGAATCCTGCGCGGATTCCGTCAACGCCGCGCTTTCACTTTCGGCGCCGCGCAACCGGCCCACACTGTCGATCAAACCGGCCGCGGCCGCGATGCTCGATCAAGCACCGGAGCGCATGAACGAACGCGAGGCGTTATCGCTGTTCGAGGCGATCGGCATTCCGGGACCACGGCAAACGGTCGTTGCTCCGAACGATGTCCGCTCGCTGCAGCTCTCGGAACTGCCGCCCTTCCCGGTGGTCGCGAAACTCCTCTCGCGCGACCTGCCGCACAAGAGCGACATCGGCGCCATCGCGCTTGGGTTGAACTCGGTCGAGGACATTGCCGCGGCAGTCGACCGGATGGTCAGCAGCGCCAGGGCCAAGGCACCCGGTGCAACGATCGAAGGCATCCTGCTTCAGCAGCAGTACAGCGCGATTGGCGAAGTCCTGATCGGATATCGATACGATCCCGGCGCTGGACCTGTCGTGAGCATCGGGCTTGGTGGCACGCAAGCCGAGCTGCATCGCGATTTCGCGCTCCGCCTTGCGCCTGTCAGCCGCGACGAAGCCATGGCGATGATCCATGAGGTTCCGAGCCTCGCCGCTCTGCGCGGCTACCGCGGGAAACCTCTCGGCGACCTCGATGCGCTGGCAGACGCGGTCGTCAATATCAGCACGCTTGCGTTGCACTCCCGCGTGCGCGAGGCCGAGATCAATCCGCTGCTCGTCAGCGAGACCGGCCATGGCGTCGTTGCCGTCGACGGTCTGATCGTGAACGCGCCGGCGCAGAGGTAAACGATGGCGACGAAGTCCGCGGAGTTCGATCTTGTCGTCATCGGCTCCGGCGCAGCTGGAATGACGGCAGCGCTGGTCGCCGCCATTCAGGGGCTCGACGTGCTGCTGCTGGAGCGCTCCAGTGTCCTTGGCGGTACAACGGCAATCTCGGCCGGCTCCGCGTGGGTGCCGAACTCGCACTACGATCATACGGGCAAGGATAGCCCGGAGAAGACAAAGCGCTATCTGGACGCAACGGT
>JBEIPX010000342.1:0-4024 GCA_040376815.1 Bradyrhizobiaceae bacterium | reverse complement strand
GTTCTGATGTGATCTGTTGACGCAGGCAAAAAGTGCCGCACGTTTCCGTGAACGGCGAGCGTTCGAACGAATGCAAGAAGACGCTGTGCCGCAGGTGTTTTTCGAATCGAATTTTGTGCAGGTATTCGGGTGCTGCGCTTTTAGTGCGCTTTTTTTCACCGCGCATGCGGGTGTGATTATTGGGAGACAGCTTTCCTCAGCGGCGCGTGTATCTGTCGATGCAGTTTGAACATTTGCTTCCACACATCACAGACGTTTATGGGGATATGAAAATGAAAAAGGTGCTTTTTGCGGCCCTGCTGGCCGGCACCGCGCTCGCCACACCCGCTCTCGCGGCCGATTTATCGCGTAAGGCGCCGGTCTATAAGGCTCCTCCGGCTCCGATTTTCACCTGGACAGGCTTCTATGTTGGCGTGAACGCCGGCTACAGCTTCGGTAACGATAGCGATACCGTCACAACTGGTATTGGCGTTGCGAACATCAACGCCGTTGCTGACGCTGCTCGTCCGCCGCGTGTTCGCTTGGATCGCGAAGGCTTCATCGGCGGCGGCCAGATGGGTTACAACTGGCAATTCGGACCGAACTGGGTGTTCGGCATCGAAGCCGACATTCAATACTCGGATATCCGGGATTCGGTGAATGCGCAGACCACGCTCGCTGTCGCTGGTCCCGCTGGAACGGCTGCAGGAACCCGCAACAACCTGTACTCGACCGAGATGGAATATTTCGGCACCGTTCGTGGCCGTCTCGGCTACGCTTGGGACCGGACACTGTTGTACGCCACCGGCGGTCTTGCTTACGGCGAGATCACCAACTCGGCGACCTTCACAGGCGTGGCCCCCGGTTTCGCTACTCAGTTCGTTGGCCGTCGCAGCGGTACGGAAACCGGCTATGCGGTTGGCGGCGGTATCGAGCACGCCTTCGCCAACAATTGGTCGGTCAAGGGCGAATATCTCTATTACGATCTCGGCGACACAAACATTGCAGTGCTGAACGTCGCTGGCCCTGGCGGCGCTGGCGGCCCGGGCTACAACGCGCGCTTCCGGAACGAAGGGCACGTCGTCCGCATGGGCCTGAACTACAAGTTCGGCGGCGGATTCTGAGTCAAAACGACACACCGCTGATCGACCTGAAAGGCCGGCCTTGCGCCGGCCTTTTTGTTTGACGCCGTGATGTTGATTCGCTGACGCGCGATCGGCTCTGTTATCGAGCTGCCACAATTCGCTTGCCACATTTTGCCAGCGACACGCGTTATCGCGTTCGCCTTGTCACAATTGCCGCTCGTTCATGCGCGAATTGAGAGGCGGCGCCGCCACAATTGGTCATGTGTTGCGAAATTGAATCACGCAATGTTTTGAAAAACTTCAAGTTGGAAATTTTTCTTTTACGAATCAGCGAACTGATTCATTTTCGCCACCAGAGTCAATCTGGAGGCTAAGCCATGAACATTATTGTTTTTGCGTCGCGTAAGGGTGGCTCGGGGAAAAGCACACTCGCTGCTCATCTGGCCGCCCATGTCCACAAGTCCTCGAAGCCTTGCCTGCTCGTCGACGCGGATCCGCAGGGATCGCTGACACTGTGGCAGAAGCTGCGCGGCACCAACGAGCCGCCGATTCGTCAGGCCGTCCGTTCGGTCAGCGAGATCATCGCATCCGCCAAGCGCGATGGTTATGACACTGTCTTTATCGATACGCCGCCCACGATGTCGGCGGTGGTCGAGGATGCGATCCGCAACGCCACGCTCGTCGTCATTCCGGCGCGGCCCGGCGTGTTCGACATCAACGCGGTGCAGGAAACCATCCAGGTCTGCCGTTCAAACCGGCGGCCCTATGCGGTCGTCATCAACGGTGCGCCGGCGATGCGCGACAACGTGGAAAGCCGGCTGGTGCGGATCGCACGTGAAGCACTCGCCAAGTTCCGGGTTCCGGTGTGGGGCGGTCAGGTGACCAATCGCGCCGATCTCATTCTCGCGCTCGCGCACGGAGAGGGTGCGAAGGAGTATTTCGCTGAAGGGCGTGCGGCGTCGGAAATTTCCAGCCTGTGGTCGGCGATCGAGCGTTCGATCAAGGCCATCCGCGGCACCGTGCCGTCATCGGGCGCGATGCACAAGCAAGCTGCCTGAGATACGAAAGGCCGGCCCGGCCGGCCACTTCGAACAGAACAACGCGCAGTGACTGCGCGTTTTTTGTTGGGCGCAAAACTTCTGACCGGAAGGCAACTGCACAAGCCGTGAAGCGGCTGGATTTTCGCGAAAGCGTTCGCTCAAAATGAAAGTGTTTTGCGCAGAAAAAAGCCGGACTCCGAAGAGCCCGGCGGGATAGTTTTGGCCAAAAGAGGCCGACACAATCACCTTCCAAGAGGGTTCCTGAATTTCCGCGTTGCTGGAGGAGGGGGACAATGCGCAACGTGGTCGTTCAGTGTGAAAGCATTATGAGGTGCGGCGACGGTGCGCAGCAACCGTCCGGTCCGCATGTCAGTCATGCGGACCGTGGGGGCTTTAAAACTGGTGCCGTGAATACCAACAAGACTGGCGCTATGACGGCCAGCGCTGCGCCTTGCTGACCACGAAGTCGCGGAACACCTGCACGCGGGCGACCGACTTCAACTCTTCGGGATAGACGAAGTAGGTGTCGAGCTGGATCGAGTCGGATTCGCCGAACAGCTGCACGAGCTGATTGCCGTCTTCGGCGAGATAGTCCGGCAGCGCCGCGATGCCGAGGCCTTGCTGACATGCGCGGACGAGGCCGAGGATGTTGTTGACGCGGAAATACGGGTCGCGCGCCGTTCCGTTGCGGCCGGCTTCGATCAGCCAGTTGCGGTTCTGAAGATGCTGCGGCACCTGCATGTCGCTCAGCACGATGATCTTGTGATTGTCGAGTTCCTCCAGCGTCCGCGGCGTGCCGTGGCGCTTGGCGTAGTCCGGCGAGCAATAGGCATGGAAGCCGAGCGAGAACAGCTTGCGCTGGATGAGATCCGGCTGCGTCGGCTTGCGCGTGCGGATGGCGACGTCGGCCTCGCGCATCGACAGGTCGAGTTCCTCGTCGGTCACGAACAGCTGAATGCGGATTTCCGGATAGAGGCCGGTGAATTCGGCGAGGCGCGGGATCAGCCAGTTGATACCGAGGCCGGGCGTCGTGGTTACCTTGAGGTCACCGCTCGGCCGCTCGCGGCTGTCGGTGAGCTTGGCGCGCGCCGCCTGGAGCTGCATGAACACGTCGTGCGCGGTGCGGAACAGCAGATCGCCCTGCTCGGTGAGGATCAGGCCGCGGGCGTGCCGGTGAAACAGCGACACCGATAGCTCCTGCTCCAACGCGCTGACCTGTCGCGATACGGCGGATTGCGAGAGGCCAAGTTGTTCGCCGGCATGGGTGAAGCTTCCGGCTTCAGCGGCGGCGTGGAAAACCTTCAGCTTGTCCCAATCCATATCGCTAAAACCGTCCCGGCTCCGTGGCATGTTTACTCCGCTGCTGCACGCTCGTTGACGGCGACGTGCAGGAAACGTTCGGCTTCAAGGGCTGCCATGCAGCCAAGCCCGGCCGCCGTAACGGCCTGGCGATAGGTTTCGTCGGCGACGTCGCCGGCCGCAAATACGCCCTCGACCGATGTCGCGGTGGAGTGCGGAGCGATCTCGACATAGCCGCTCGGCTTCAATTTCAGCTGGCCTTTGACGAGCTCCGTCGCGGGCGCATGGCCGATGGCGACGAACACGCCGTCGGCGGACAATTCGCTGAGCGCGCCGGTCTTGACGTTCTTCAGGCGGACGCCGGTCACCTTGTTCGGATCGGGCGTGCCGAGGATTTCGTCGATCGCCGAATCCCAGATCACATTGATCTTCGGGTTCTTGAACAGGCGATCCTGGAGGATGCGCTCGGCGCGGAAGCCGTCGCGGCGATGCACGACCGTCACCTTCGAGGCGAAGTTGGTCAGGAACAGCGCTTCCTCGACAGCGGAGTTACCGCCGCCAACGACCACGACTTCCTTGTTCTTGTAGAAGAAGCCATCGCAGGTGGCGCAGGCGGAAACG
>JBEIPX010000489.1:0-2574 GCA_040376815.1 Bradyrhizobiaceae bacterium | reverse complement strand
GCGGTGGAGGAGGGCGTGCGCGACGGCCTCAAGCACGGCCCGCTCGGCTTCGAGGTGGTCGATACGCAGGTGACCTTGATCGACGGCTCGTACCACAGCGTCGACTCGTCCGATCTTGCGTTCCGCACGGCGGCGCGGATCGGCATGGGCGAAGGGCTGACGCAGTGTCAGCCGGTGTTGCTCGAGCCGATCCACACCGTCGAGATCGTCTGTCCGACTGATGCGACGGCGAAGATCAACGCAATCCTCTCGGCGCGGCGCGGACAAATCCTCGGCTTCGATACGCGCGAGGGCTGGCTCGGGTGGGACGTGGTGCGTGCCATGATGCCGGAAGCGGAGATCGGCGATCTCATCGTCGAGCTGCGCTCGGCGACGGCAGGCGCGGGCAGCTATACGCGGCAGTTCGATCACATGGCGGAAGTGATCGGCCGCACCGCGGATCAGATCGTCGCGGCGCATCGCGTCGCGGCGTAGTTCTCTCATTTCTCCTCCCTGACGCGGCGGGGTTTAGCTCCGCCGCGTTTCTCTGTGTCGGGCAGCAAGTGATGTTTCATACATAATTGCAGATGCTTCACATCGGATGTATCATAGTTTCGATATGAGTTTTGATGAGGCTGGCTGCTTCAATGATTACGTCGGCGCAAATGCGGGCGGCACGCGCCTTGCTCGGTATCGATCAGCGCAATCTCGCTGAACTCGCGGGACTGTCGCTGCCGACGATCCAACGCATGGAAGCGAGTAACGGCACCGTGCGCGGCGTCGTCGATTCCCTCATCAAGGTGGTCGAGGCGCTGAACAAGGCCGGCATCGAACTGATCGGCGACAATGCGCCGAGCGATACGGGTGGCCGCGGTGTCCGGCTGAAGATGCCAGGGGTTAAACGTTAGTCTGCCGCGGGCAGCGGGATCGGATCGGCATGAGCACGCTGAGGACAACGCAGTCCGTTGAGCAGCCCGATCTTGTCGCGCTGTTCACGCCGAAGCTGATCACCACCCTGCGCGAGGGCTACGATCTTCGCCGCCTCCGCGCCGACGTCATGGCCGGACTCACCGTCGCCATCGTCGCGCTGCCATTGTCGATGGCGATCGCGATTGCGTCGGGCACGACGCCGGATCGCGGACTGGTCACGGCGATCGTCGGCGGCTTCCTTGTCTCGGCGCTCGGCGGCAGCCGCTTCCAGATCGGCGGTCCGGCCGGCGCGTTCATCGTGCTGGTGTCGGCGACGGTCATGCGCCACGGCATCGACGGCCTCGTGCTGGCGACGTTCCTCGCCGGGCTGATGCTGATGGCCGCCGGTGCATTGCGGATCGGCACCTACATCAAGTTCATCCCGTTCCCAGTGACGGTCGGATTCACCGCGGGCATCGCGGTGATCATTCTTGCGAGCCAGCTGCGTGACTTTTTCGGTTTGACGCTAGCGGGCCCCGAGCCCGGCGAGCTGATCGCCAAACTGAAAGTGCTGACGGCCGCGCTGCCGACGTTCAACATGGCCGCGGCGATGCTGGCGGTTGCGACCATCGCTGTCATCGTTGCAACGAAGCGCGTGCGTCCGGGCTGGCCCGGCATGCTGATCGCTGTTGCGCTCGCCTCGCTTGTTGCGTGGGCGCTGGCGCTGCCGGTCGAGACCATCGGCACCCGTTTCGGCGGCATTCCGCAAGGTCTGCCGTGGCCGTCGCTGCCGGATCTGTCGCTGGCGAAGGTGCAGGCGGTGCTGCCCGATGCGGTGAGCCTGGCGCTGCTCGGCGCCATCGAGTCGCTGCTCTCCGCCGTCGTCGCCGACGGCATGACGGGGCGGCGGCATCGCTCCAACTGCGAGCTCGTCGCGCAGGGCGTTGCCAATGTCGGCTCGTCGCTGTTCGGTGGCATCTGCGTCACCGGCACCATCGCACGCACCGCGACCAACGTGCGTGCCGGCGCGCATGGCCCGATCGCCGGCATGCTTCATTCGGCGTTTCTGCTGCTGTTCGTGCTGATCGCCGCGCCGCTGGCGAGCTTCATTCCGCTGGCATCGCTTGCCGCGGTGCTCGTCGTCGTTGCCTGGACCATGGCGGAGAAGCACGAGTTCGTGACGCTGCTGCGCTCGTCGCCGGGCGATGCGACGGTGCTGCTCGCGACCTTCCTGCTGACGATCTTCCGCGACCTGACCGAAGGCATCGTGGTCGGCGTCGCGCTCGGCGCGATCCTGTTCATCGACCGGATGTCGCGCAACACCGCCATCCAGGCGCAAGCGCCGCTGGTCGCGCGCGACCGTGCGGACGATGCGCGCGCGGAGTACGATGCGAAACTCGCATCCGATCCCGATGTGGTGGTTTACCGGATTACCGGCGCGTTCTTCTTCGGCATGGCATCGACGGTCGGCGCCGTGCTCGATCGCATCGCCGACCAGCACAAGGCGTTCGTCATCGATTTTTCCGAGGTGCCGTTTCTGGATTCGACGGCAGCGAACGCCATCGGCCGTCTCGCGCTGAAAGCCGGCAAGGATGGCGTGCGCATCTACCTCACCGGCATGTCGCGGGACGTGCGCGCGGCGCTGTTCACGCATGGCGCGCGGCCGCCGCATGTGATCTACCGCTC
>JBEIPX010000208.1:0-5890 GCA_040376815.1 Bradyrhizobiaceae bacterium | reverse complement strand
ATGCCTTCGACCACGACCGACATGCCGAGATCGGCGCTGAGCCGCGCGACGCCGCGCAGCAACGTGAGCGGCCGCTCGGTGCCGATGCCCTCGAGGAACGAGCGATCGATCTTGACCTTGTGCAGCGGGAAATTGTGCAAGTAGCTGAGGCTCGAATAGCCGGTGCCGAAATCGTCGAGGGAAATGCGGATACCGGCCGAGCCGAGCTTGGTCAGCACCTCGTGGGTGAGCTGTGTATTCTTGAGCAGCGAGGATTCGGTGATCTCGATCTCGAGACGCCGCGCCGGCAGGCCCGACACTTCGAGCGCGTAGCGCACCTCGTTCAGCACGTCGCGCTGATGGAACTGCTGGGTCGAGAAGTTGACCGCGACCGACACCTGCTCCGGCCACTTCATGCACTCCATGCAAGCCTTGCGCAGAATCCAGCGGCCGAGATCGACGATCAGACCCATGTCCTCGACGATCGGAATGATGTCGGCGGGCGAGACCATGCCGCGCTCGGGATGATTCCAGCGCAGCAGAGCTTCGCAGGTGGTGATGCGGCCGGTCTTGAGATTGACCAGCGGCTGATAATAGAGCTCGAAGCCCTCGTTCGCGATCGCATGCCGGATGTCGAGTTCGAGCACGCGGCGGGTCTCGACCGCCTTCGCCATCTCCGGCCGGAAGAAGCAGAACGTGCCGCGGCCGTCGGCCTTGGCGCGATACAGCGCGAGGTCGGCATTCTTGAGAAGATTGTCGGCGCTGATGCCGGGCGACGTCACGGCGATGCCGACGCTGGCGCCGATCTCGACCAGGTGATGATCGATGCGGTAGCTCTCGCTCAGTTCCTCGACGATGCGGCGCGCGAGGTTGGCGGCGTCCTCGTTCGAGCGGACGTCCTTTTGGTAGATGACGAACTCGTCGCCGCCGAAGCGGGCGACGAAGTCGTCCGGCCGCAGCATCGTGCACAGCCGGTCGGCGACCATGCAGAGCAACTGGTCGCCGCATGGATGGCCGAGCGTATCGTTGACCTGCTTGAACTGATCGAGGTCGATGAACAGCAGCGCCGACTTCGATGTCTCGCCCGAAGTCGCCAGGATGCGGTCGATCTCGTTGCGGAAATTGACGCGGTTCGGCAGCCCGGTGAGCTCGTCGAAGCGCGCCATGTGATTGATCTTCGCTTCGGAATTGCGCCGCTCGGTAATGTCCTCGACCAGCATGACGACGCCGCCGGCCACCATCGGCTGGAACGTCCACGACAGCGCGCGCTCGCCGGCGCGGCCCTGATCGATGGTGATGATCTCGGCCGCTTGTGCGCCATCCATCGCGCCTGCGACCGATTTCGCGCCTTCGGCCGAGAGCGAGCCGGCCTCGACGCACGCCGCCAGCATGTCCGCCAGCGTCATGCCGACGAAGTTCTTCGAGGTGTCGAGGTTCATCATGCCGATGAACGAGCGGTTG
This sequence comes from Bradyrhizobiaceae bacterium, assembly GCA_040376815.1. Taxonomy (GTDB): domain Bacteria; phylum Pseudomonadota; class Alphaproteobacteria; order Rhizobiales; family Xanthobacteraceae; genus SG-bin9. Next base: position 4,450 of record JBEIPX010000208.1, on the reverse strand, counting down.
ACGACGGCGAGCTGGCCGTCGGTGCCGTACATGCTCAGGCCGTGCGGCATGTTGTTCAGCGCGGTGTCGAACTCCCGCGCGATGGAGGCGACGCGCTCGGTCGCGGTCAGCGCCTTCACGAAGATGCGGTTCAGGTTGAGATTGATGAACTTCAGCCCGAGGAAGAACAGGCAGAGCAGCACCGCGAGCCCGACGTAGTACGGATCGGCATAGAGCGCGAGGCCGAGCGACATCGGCGCGCAGGCGAGCAGGATGTGCGACTGAATGATTTTCGGACGGCCGTAGTTGCGGCCGACACTGGCTGCGATGTAGCCGATCGTCACCGAGGTGCAGAGCATGTGCGCGACGGTATCGTCGGTGCAATAGAGCACCGCGAAGCACCAGATGCCGAGCGCGCTTGCGTAAAGATCGGCGCCGACTTTGTAGCGCGGCTCCCAGTAAGCCGCACGTTCCGGCGTCAGCGGCGTCGAGCGGCGCTCTTTCTCGTAGACGTACATCTGCCAGGCGCGGCCGGTGCCGACGGTGAGAATCCACAACGCACACGGCCAGAGAACCCAATGGCCGGTCTTGATCGCAGTCAGGAACGAACCGACGGTCGCTGCGAGGTTGCCGGCGAAGACCGGAGCAAAATTCTGAAACAGCGAATCGACCAGCGCCGCGTAAATCTGCGGCGTCAGCTTCTCAGTCTTGCGGCCCCTGTCGAGATTGACCAATTGCATGTGCGCGCGTCACTTTCGGACGTTTCAGCACGCACTCTTGCATGAAGGTCATGAAATTTTCCTGAGGGAACATCGTTAGCAAGACGTTCCTTTGGCATCGCAAAAAGGCAAATATGCCCATCATTTCAGCGATCTAGGCAAACCTTGCCGGGTAGCTTGATGCCGCACCCCGGGCGCATTTTAAACGTTGCGTTTACGATAGCAGCGGCGACCACGCCGGATCGGACGCGAAGCCCGGCGTCGGCACTTTCTGTTCGTTGCGGCCGGAGATGTCGACGGTATAGAGCGACGGCCCTGAATTGCCGGGCGGATCGCGGAAGAACATCAGCACGCGGCCGTTCGGCGCGAAGGTCGGACCTTCGTTGTGATAGCCCGACGTCAGGATGCGCTCGCCCGAGCCATCCGGCTTCATGATGCCGATGGCGAACTGGCCGCCACCCTGCTTGGTGAAGGCGATGTAGTCGCCGCGCGGTGACCACACCGGCGTCGAGTAGCTGCCCTCGCCGAAGGAGATGCGCTGCGCGCCGCCGCCGCTGGCCGGCATGATGTAGATCTGCGGACGACCGCCGCGATCGGACTCGAAACAGATGCGCTGGCCGTCCGGCGAGTACGACGGCGATGTGTCGATCGCCGGCGTGTCGGTCAGCCGCGTCGCCGACTTCGAACGCAAATCCATCACGAACAGGTTCGAGTTGCCGCCCTGCTGCAGGCTCATGATGACCCGCTGGCCGTCCGGCGAGAAACGCGGCGCAAACGACATGCCCGGGAAGTTGCCGACAATCTCGCGCTGGCCGGTCTCGACGTTGAACAGATAGACGCGCGGATCGCCCTGGCCGAATTCCATGTAGGTGATTTCCTGCGTGGTCGGCGAGAAGCGCGGCGTCAGAACGATGTCGGCGCCACGCGTGAGGTAGCGCACGTTGGCGCCGTCCTGATCCATGATCGCGAGCCGCTTGATCCGGCGATCCTTCGGACCGCTCTCGTCGACATAGACGACGCGGCTGTCGAAATAGCCCTTCTCGCCGGTGAGACGTTCGTAGATCTGATCCGAAATGATATGGGCGATGCGGCGCCAGTATTCCGGCGAGGTGAAATACTGCTGGCCGGTGAGCTGCTGACCCGCGGGCACGTCCCACAGGCGGAATTCGGCTTTCAGACGGCCGTCGCCCTGACGCGTCATGCGGCCGGTCACCAGCGCCTGCGCGTTGATGGTGCGCCAGTTGGCGAACTGCGGCGCGACGTCGATATTGCTGATGCGCTCGATGAAGGCCGCCGGATCGATCGGCGCGAACAGGCCGCTGCGCTTGAGATTGTTGGTGATCACCTGCGAGACGTTGGCGCCGACTTCCGCATCCGCCGGCGTACCGGCGACGAAATTCGGGACGGCAATGACCAGCGGCGCGACGTTGCCTTCGGTCACCTGCAGGCGCGTTTGCGCCAGCGCGCCCGCCGGAACGAGAAGGCTCGCGGCGGCGCCTGCACCACCGAGAAGCGCGTCGCGGCGGGTCAGCGGCAACGGAGGCAGGCGATCGAACGTCACGGACATCGGGGTCTCACTTGCGAAATCGCTTGATACTGTCTTGGGTAATCAAATGTGCCCAGCCTTGAACTAACCCTGTTAGCCTAACCCTGGAACATCTGGCGTGGATCGAACGTGACGATCATGTCCTTCCACTGCTCGTAGGTCGCGGGCTGCAGCATGTCGAATGGCTGCGCCTGAAGCACCGCGCGCAGCGCCGCGTCAGCCGCGGCCTGATAGCGCGGCGAGGTGCCGCGCGAGACGATCTCCGGCGGCGCAGCGAGGCGCTTCTCCGGCGTCAGCCGGATGCGGATGTCGACGATCAGTTCTTCCGGCTTCTCGGTGCCGGCCTGGAGATTCCAGAGCTTGGTCAGGCGCGCGCGCAGCGCATCGAGCTCCGATTGCGACAGCGTCACCGAATTGCCGCGCGAGGTGCCGAGCGAGGCCTGCGAATTGAGCTGGGTGCCGGTCGCGGCCTGCCGCGTCGGCTCGCGCTTGTCGAGAAGCGCTGTGATCTTGCTCTGATCGAACTTGTAATCCTGTTTCGGTTTCGGCGGAGGTGGCGGCGCTGCCTTGGCCTGCGGCTTCGGCGGCGGCTTCTTGCTTTCGTCCTTCTTCAGGGCTTCGGCGATCGGATCGACCTTCGGCGGCGGCTCTTTCTTTTCGAGCGGCTTCGGCTCGTCCTTCGGCTTTTCCTCTGCGACCTGCTTCGGCGGATCGGGCTTCTTCTCCGCCGGCTTCTCGACCGGCTTCGGCGTCTCCGGCTCGGAGGCCGCGGTCTGCACCGGCGGCTTCTTCTCGGCGACCTTGCCGACCGCTTCATCGATCGGCTTTGCTTCCGCGACCTTCTCGACCAGCGGCTTCGGATTTTCCTTTTGCCCGGTCTTGATGCCGGCGGTGATCTTGGAGAGTTGATCGGCGGAGATGATATCGACCGGCATCGACTCGACCGGCGTCGCCTCCAGCGGGCGCGTTGCGAACGTCACGAGGCCCCAGCCGATCACAAGCACATGCAGAAAGATCGAAGCGAACATGCTCCGGTCGACCTGCTTCAGCTTGTCCCAGACCTTCGCCAGGTTCATGACCCCTGCTCGACCTCCGTCACCAGCGCGAGCCGCTTGAAGCCCGCCCCCGACAACTGCCCCATCACGCGCGCGACCGTACCGTAGTCGGCCTTTTTGTCGGCGCGCATGAATATACGCTCATCGAGGCCGCCGCGCGCGTCCGTAATCGCCTTCAGTTTCGCCACCAGGTCCTTCCCTTCGACCTCGGTGTCGTTGATGAAAATCTTGCCGCTGATATCGACCGACAGCTGCAGCGGCTGCTTGTCCTGCTCGATGCTCTTGGCCTGGGTCTGCGGCAGGTCGAGCGGCACGCCGACGGTCAAAAGCGGCGCCGACACCATGAAGATGATGAGCAACACCAGCATGACGTCCACCATCGGCGTCACGTTGATCTCGGCCATCGGCGCCGCGCGCCGGCGGCCGCGGCGTCCGCCGCCGCCCGCTACACCCGGTGCGCTCATCCCCATCAGGCGATCCCCTTAGCCACGCTCGTCGATCTGCCGCGACAGAATCGCGGAGAACTCGTCGGCAAACCCCTCCAGGCGCTGGGCCTGCCGGTTCACCTCGGATGTGAACTTATTGTAGAAAATAGTCGCAGGAATGGCAGCGATAAGGCCGATCGCGGTCGCAAACAGCGCCTCCGCGATGCCGGGCGCCACGACCGCCAGGGAGGTATTCTTGGAGGCGGCGATCGACTGGAAGCTCGACATGATGCCCCAGACGGTTCCAAACAGGCCGACGAAGGGCCCCGCGGACCCGACCGTCGCCAGCACCAGGAGCCGGCGTTCCAGCCGCTCGACCTCGCGGGCGATCGACACGCTCATCACCTTGTCGATGCGCATCTGAAGGCCGGCGACCGAGCGCGTCTGGCTCTCGAACGAGCGCTTCCATTCGCGCATCGCCGCGACGAACAGCGCAGCCATCGACTGCGTCGGCTTGCTGGCCAGCGCGCGATAGAGATCCTCGATCGATTCACCCGACCAGAAGGCCTGCTCGAAGCGATCCATCGCGCGTTTGGTGCGCGCGTAAAGGAAGATCTTGTCGATGGCGATGGCCCAGACCCACACCGAACATGCGAGCAGGCCGAGCATCACCGTTTTGACGACGAAATGAGCCTGCCAGAACAGCGTAATCAGCGACACGTCGGT
>JBEIPX010000179.1:0-6368 GCA_040376815.1 Bradyrhizobiaceae bacterium | reverse complement strand
TCTCGAGCCGCACACGCTCGACCGGGGGCTCAAACAGCGAGGCCAGGTCATCCGGCGCGCGCATATCGATCGCGAGCGCGAGTTTCGGCAGCAGCTGCGCGATCAAATCGGTCTGATGCGCACGCAGCTTGTGTCCCTTGCGGCGGCCGAAGAACGCACCTGCCGCCCGTTCGGGAGCGGCATGGTTGTCGTTATCGTCGGATCGCGGGCGGTGAGGCATCACAGGTCGGTTCTCGCACTCGTGTGCGGACTACGACGAATACTAGTACCGCCGATCTGAAGTTCCTGCACCACTAGCAGATATAAGTTTCTAGTGGAGTTATGGATTTGACATTCGCATGGCGAGTTCGCGGCGAACGGGTAGCGAATGTCAAATCCACTCCACTAGATGCATTTTCAATCGGGAATTGTTCGCGGGCAGCGCTTCACGCACGGCCGAAGGTGCGCTTCCGTCGCCGGATGTCAGCGCTTCTCGGCGGTTTCGCGCGCGGCGATCTGCTCCACCATGTCGACAATGCTGCGGCGGAGTTTCGCGTCGGCGATTCTGGTGAAGGCGCGGGTGAGTGCGAGACCTTCCGATGTCGCGAGGAAGTCGGCGACATAGGCGGGCGAGGGCGCTTCGCCCAGACCTTCGCCGTTGACAGTGCCGCCGCCCGGGCCGCCGTCGAACAGGAAGGACACCGGAACCTGCAGGATCTCCGAAATCTGCTTGATGCGGCTCGCGCCGACGCGGTTCGTGCCCTTCTCGTATTTCTGAACTTGCTGGAAGGTGAGGCCGAGCGCTTCGCCGAGTTTCTCCTGGCTCATGCCGAGCATGATACGGCGCATACGCACGCGGCTGCCAACATACTTGTCAACCGGGTTCGGCGCTTTGGTCGACATCAAATCAGCTCCTTAGTTGCGTCGGGTGTGCCTGTTGTGCGCCTCGGCGGCGACGCATCTCGTTGTTTCGTATGACAGGGAATACGCCTTTTGCGACAAATCCGTCAAACCTCAAATGCAGCGTGCATCGAATATCCGGATTAAATCTGGCCGGTGAAACGTCGCTTCATTAACTGCGCAGCCGCGAAAATGTACGCTGGGCGGACTGCCTAAATCGCAGGCAGTGGCTCGCCGTTTCAATCCGTGAAATTTACGTGTGGCGCGCGCGCCGTTGCCGCAGCACGACAAGTACCGACAGCACAACGAGAATCGCCGCAGGCCAGTCGCCGGCGCGATTGTAGACGGTTGGCGATCCTGCAGCGGGCAGTGCGGAATCGAGCACCCCTTCGACGCCGAGATCGAGGTGCGCCGCGATACGGCCGAGCGGGTCGATGATAGCGGAGATGCCGGTGTTCGCGGCCCGGACAATAGGAAGTCCTTCCTCTACGGCGCGCAAACGGGCGTGCTGCAAGTGCTGATAGGGCCCGGTGCTTTTGCCAAACCAGCCGTCGTTCGTGAGGTTGACGATCCAGCCTGGGCGGTCGTTGCCCGTCGTGATGTCGCCGGGGAAAATCACTTCGTAGCAGATCAGCGGCAGCACGCGCGGCGCATTCGGCAGCGCCATGGTGCGGCGGCGATCGCCGGGAATGAAGCCGCCGCGCAGCTTGGTGAGTTGCCGCAATCCGATTTTTTCAAGCACGGCCTGGAACGGCAAGAACTCGCCGCCCGGCACGAGATGGAGCTTGTCGTAAACCGACAGCACGGTGCCGTCGTGATCGATCGCGTAGATCGAGTTGTAGGCGCGGGGTACGGCGCCAGGCGGCGTGCTGTCGGGCGCGCGCACGGCGCCGGTGATCAGCACTGTGCCCTTCGGCAGAAGCGCTGCGATCTGCGCCATCGCGTCGCCTTCGCGCGTCAGGAAAAACGGAAACGCGGACTCCGGCCAGATCAGGACGGTGACGTCCTTGATGCCGGATGTGTTCGGGCCGGTCGCGCGATCGGACAGCGCGAGATACTTCTGCATCGTCGCGGCTTTGGCGGAATAGTTGAACTTCACGTCCTGCTGGAGATTCGGCTGCATCAACCGCAGTTTCACGCCGTCGACATAACGCGTCGGCTGCTGCGCCAGCCGCACCGCGCCGAACACGGCCATGGCGGCAAGCGTCAGGACGGCGAGTGCGGGCGCGAGCCAGGGCTTCCGCACATCCTCGCGGCTGTCGGCAAGAACGGCGGGGCTCGCGAAGATCGCGACGCTCAGGAACGTCAGGCCCCACAGGCCGATCAGCGATGCGGTCTGCGCCAGCGCAAGCTGGCCGGACAGCGAATAGCCGAGCGCGTTCCATGGGAAGCCGGTGAACACATGGCCGCGCAGCCACTCGCAGGCGGTGATCGTCGCGGCGAGCAGAAGAATGCGCGAGGCGTCGCGCGTCCACATCAGCCGCGCCAGCGCGAACGCGAGTGCCATGAACAGTGCGAGAAACGCCGGCAGGCCGGAGACGACGAACGGCAGCAGCCAGCCGAAAATATCCGCGTCGACGAGGAAGGCGTTGCCGACCCATTGCAGGCCCGCGAGCAGATAGCCGAAGCCGAACAGCCAGCCGCTCAGCGCCGCCGACCATGCACCGCCGCCGCGGCCGGCCGATCCGTCGATCAGCCAGATCATCAGCGGAAGGGTGAGAAACAGCACCGGCCAGGCATTGAACGGCGCCATCGCCAGCGATGAAAGGAGGCCCGCGGCGAATGCGATGGCTGCGCGCTTCCAGCCGTAACTGAGGATGACGGCCTGCGCGGCTTTTCGGATCATTGGGGGCGGCTCGTGGTATCGCCCGATGTCGGCGCGGATTGATCGGACGATGCCGCCGGCGTGTCCGTGCCGGGTTCGCGGCGGCGGGCTTCCCGGGTGCGCACGGGCGGCCGCTCCTTGCGCGCGCCGATGCGCAGCCGTTTGACGCGGCGCGGATCGGCGTCGAGCACCTCGATCTCGAAATTTCCCGGACCGGAGACGACCTCGCCGCGGACCGGCAACCTCCCGGCTTGCATCACCAGATACCCGCCGAGCGTGTCGACCGTTTCGCCGACCGTGCCGGTGTCGAATTCCTCGCCGACGACCTTGCGCACGTCCTCGAGGCTCGCACGTGCATCCGCGATGAACGAGCCATCGGCTTGACGCACGACGGAGGGCGGCTCGTCGTTGTCATGTTCGTCATCGATCTCGCCGACGATCTGCTCGACGATGTCCTCGATGGTGACGAGGCCGTCGGTGCCGCCGTATTCGTCGATCACGAGCGCGAGGTGCGTGCGCGTCGCCTGCATCTGCGCCAGCAGGTCGATCGCCGGCATCGACGGCGGCACGTAGAGCGGCTTGCGGATCAGGCCTGCCTCCGACAGCGGCGCCGACAGGTCGATCGCGCGCAGATCGAGCCCGGCCGGCAGCGGCTTCTTGCGCTTGGCTTTGCTCTGCGGTGCGACGCGCGCCTTCTCCGTCATGAATCCGATCAGGTCGCGGATGTGAACCATGCCCTCGGGATCGTCGAGGGTTTCGTTGTAGACGACGAGGCGCGAATGCGCGGCACTCTCGAAGGTCGTCATCAGCTCGCCAAGCGAGATGTCGCGCTTCACCGCGATGATATCGGTACGCGGCACCATCACGTCGGAAATCCTGCGTTCGTTCAGATGCAGGATGTTGCGCAGCATGATGCGCTCGGTGGCGGAGAAGTTGCTCTCGTCCGGCGCGGTCGCGTCCAGAACGACTTGCAGGTCGGCGCGTACCGAGCCGGATTTCCAGCCGAACATGGTGCGCATGGCGCGCACGAGCCAGTTGTCGGCGGTCGCGCGCTGCGCCTCCGTCTGGCGGATCGGCACGAGCTGCTTGCTGGCGTCGCCCGGCGGGTTGTGCTGGATGGGATCTGAATCAGGCATCGAGCGTCCAATCCTCATCCGCGTACGGATCGGGGATGCCGAGGCCCGCGAGAATCTCGCGTTCGAGGCCTTCCATCTCTTCCGCGTCGGTGTCGGTCATGTGGTCGTAGCCGACGAGATGCAGGAAGCCATGGATCGCGAGATGGCTGAGATGATTGGCGAACGGCTTGTTCTCGCTGTCCGCCTCGCGCTGCGTGGTCTGATAGGCAATCGCAATGTCGCCGAGCATGCGCAGCATTCCTTCGGGCGGCTTGCCCTCGGGCTGAAGCGCCGGGAATGACAGCACGTTGGTTGGCTTGTCGAAGCCGCGCCAGTTGCGGTTCAGCGTGCGGATGCCGTCGTCGTCGGTCAGCATCACCGCGAGTTCAGTGCCGGCGGTATCCACCGGCGCGCTCGCGGCTGCGGCGGCAATGGCGCGCAGAATGATCGCTTCCGCGTCAGCCGCTGCTTGCCAGCAGTCAGCGGTGACGAGAACGTCGGTTTCAGGTGATGCGGAAGCGGTCATCGGTCCAGAGTTGATTGTCGAGTGAGGCGACGCGTTCGCCGTCACGGTTTGCGCGAAACGGGCGGCTTCTGCGGCGAGCCTTCGTAAGCCGCGACGATGCGCGCCACCAGTTCGTGACGAATGACATCCTCGGCGGTAAACCGCACCTGGGCGATGCCCTCGACGCCGTCGAGCAGCTTCGCAGCCTCGGCGAGGCCCGACGTCTGGCCGTTCGGCAGGTCGACCTGGCTCGGATCGCCGGTGATAATCATGCGGCTGTTTTCGCCGAGGCGTGTCAGGAACATCTTCATCTGCATCGATGTAGTATTCTGCGCTTCGTCGAGGATGATGGCGGCGTTGGTCAGCGTGCGGCCGCGCATGAAGGCGAGCGGCGCGATCTCGATCTCGCCGGTCTGGAGCGCGCGTTCGACCACGCGCGAATCCATCAGGTCGTACAGCGCGTCGTAGATCGGACGCAGATACGGATCGACCTTCTCGCGCATGTCGCCGGGCAGGAAGCCGAGCCGTTCGCCGGCTTCGACCGCGGGACGCGAGAGGATGATGCGATCGACTTCCTTGCGCTCGAACAGCTGCGCCGCATGGGCGACGGCGAGCCAGGTCTTGCCGGTGCCGGCGGGGCCGATGCCGAACACCATTTCGTGGCGCTTCAGTGCGCGAATGTAGGAATCCTGTGCGGCGGTGCGGGCGCGGACGGGCCGCTTCCGCAGGTTGATTTCCTCGAATGCGGACTTCGCCGTCTTCGGATCGAAATCGAACAGCGAGCCTTGCGCGATGATGGCGCGGATCGCGCCCTCGACGTCGCCCTGCGCGAGGTCGCGGCCCTGCGCCGCCAGCGCATAGAGATTTTCCAGCGTGCGCCGGGCGGCGTCGCAGCCGTCGCGCGATCCGGCGATGGCGATGTGGTTGCCGCGCTGGTCGATGACGACGCCGAGCCGCCGCTCGATCAGCGCGAGGTTCTGTCCGTAGGCCCCGACCAATGCCGATGCCGCGCGATTGTCGTCGAAGGCGACGACGACTTGAGTCTCTGCCTGGGTTTCGGCTCGCGGGGTGGCGTCGGACTTACCGCTGTCGGCCTTGCGGCCGGGAACGAGGGTTGGCGAGTCCGATGTGCTTTTTGCCAAGGGGTTCAGGCTCCGGTTGCAACTTCAATGGGTGCGTGCATATCGCGTGCCGCGGCAGTGCCGGCAGATGGCGCCGCCAGCGTGCCGAGCAGGCTGTAGCGTTCAAGGCTTTCGATCGAGACCGGCAGCACGCGGCCGATGATGTCATCGGAGGCATAAACGTGAACCGGCTGGAGATAGGCGGTGCGGCCGACGAGCTGTCCGTCGTGACGGGGAGCGGCGCGTTCGAACAGCACATCGGCGGTCGTGCCGATCGCGGACCTGTTGAAGTCCAGCTGCTGGCTGTCGATCAGGTTCTGAAGCCGCGCCAATCGCTCGTCCATCACCGCCGCCGGCACCATGTCGGTCTCGTCTGCCGCGGGTGTGCCGGGCCGCGGCGAATACTTGAACGAATAGGCCGCAGCGTAACCGATTTGCTCCACCAGCGCGAGGGTTGCGGCGAAGTCCTGCTCGGTTTCGCCGGGGAAGCCCACAATGAAATCCGACGAAAACGCAATGTCCTGGCGCGCGCCACGGAACTGCGCGATCACGCGGCGGTAATCGCTGGCGGTGTGCTTGCGGTTCATGGCCGCGAGAATGCGGTCGGAGCCGGATTGCACCGGCAGATGCACGAACGGCATCAGCGCCGGCAGGTCACGATGCGCCTCGATCAGCGATGCATCGACATCGTTCGGATGGCTGGTCGAGTAGCGCAGCCGCAGCACGCCCGGCATCGAGGCGAGATGCGAGAGCAGTTTGCCGAGCGGCCACGGCTTGCCGTCGGGCCCCTCGCCATGGAAGGCGTTGACGTTCTGGCCGATCAGCGTGATCTCGCGCACGCCGTTGTCGACGAGCCGCTTCACGTCGTCGACGATCTGCTTCACCGGACGCGACACCTCGGCGCCGCGTGTATAAGGCACGAC
>JBEIPX010000327.1:0-4140 GCA_040376815.1 Bradyrhizobiaceae bacterium | reverse complement strand
TCGATCGACCGCCCAAAGCTTCCCTGTTCGACCGACAGCCCCATGGCGGTGCGCTGGGGAAACCGGCGAATGATGTTCTTGCGGCGAAGCTTCAGCGCATCCATTCCAAGCTTGGCGGCGGCGATGTCGATGCAACGCTCGATCAGGTAATTTGCTTCGGGTTTCCCTGCGCCGCGATAGGCATCGACCGGCGTCGTGTTGGTGAACACACCCCGGGTCTGAAACGCGAGCAGCGGAATATCATAGACGCCGCCCATCGCGCTTCCCATCGCCATGGTGAGCACTACGGGCGAGACGGTCGAGACATACGCCCCCATATTGGCAAGGACGTCGGCCTTGAGGGCGAGAATCTTGCCGCTTGTGTCCAGCGCGATCTGCGCCCGGACGAAACTGTCGCGGCCATGCACGGATGCGAGAAAATCCTCGTTGCGATCGCCGATCCACTTCACCGGCCGGCGCAGGCGGCGTGCGGCCCACAGCACCAGTATCCATTCCGGATAAAGCACGTTCTTCATTCCGAAGCCGCCGCCGACGTCGGGGATGCTGACGCGCAGTTTCTCGCGCGGGATCTGGAAAACCGCGTCGGCGAGCAGATCACGGATCATGTGCGCGCCGGCGGCCGAAGCCGTCAGATGCAGGCGATCCTTCGACGCATCGAACGTGCCAAGCGCGCCGCGCGTTTCCATCGGCGCGGCAACGACGCGGTTGTTGACGATCTCGCACTCCACCACATGCGCGGCATCGCGGATCGCGGCCTCGACCTGCTCCATCTCGCCGCGACGATAGACATATGCGACATTATTCTCCGCTTCCGGCCAAACCCGCACGCTGTCCGGCCGAACGGCTTCGGTGATCGAGATGAGCGGCTGCAACGGCTCGTACTCGACGCCGATCGCTTCCGCAGCATCGCGCGCATTCTCCGCGCTGTCCGCCACCACGAACGCGACAGGTTCGCCGACATAGCGAACGACGCCCTGCGCGAGCGCATGGTAGGGCGGGACGACGAGCGGCGACGCCATCGCGATGCTGGTTGACGCGCACGGCATGGGCCCGATCCCGTCCGCCGCCAGATCCGACCCGGTCAGAACGGCGGCGACGCCACGCATCGTCCCTGCCATGCCGGTATCGATCGCAACAACGCGCGCATGCGCATGCGGCGAGCGCACGACGGCACCGTGAAGCACTTTCGGCACGTCCAGGTCGGCAATGTAGCGCCCGCGCCCCTGAACAAAGCGAGCATCTTCGAGGCGATTGATGCTGCGGCCCAGAAATTTTTCCGTCATACGAGATTTATGGAACGGAGGCCTCGCAAAGGCAACAGCAGTGGCGCCAAAGCAATCGGTGTCACGTGGGCGGCCACGCGATCGTGCCGCAGCTACAGCCATGATCCTTTATTGATGGTAATATAAGTTGTTACCGCACGATTCAGCGGCCGCGCTTGTCAGGCTGTGACGCGCGTTTCTGGAGAACCCGAGACAAATGAAAAGCCAGGCGCGCAAGAGAAGCCCCAAGTCGCCCCCCTCGCCTCCGATGCTTAAGGCTCGCAAGCGGGCGTCGAAGCGGTCGCGCGATCCGGTCGCGAGCCGGCAGGCCCTGCTGGATGCGGCCGCGAGGCTATTCAACAGCGTCGGCTACTACGGTACCGACACCAACCGGATTGCGATCGCCGCTGGCTACACGCCCGGAACGTTCTATACGCACTTCGAGGACAAGCGCGCCATTTTCCTCGAAGTCTATCGAGGCTGGGTCGACGACGAGATCAACGCGTTCGCCGAAATCTTCAACTCGAAAGAGCCGGGCAAGCGTATGCGGCTGGCCAGGACACTGCTGAAGCATCACGAGGACTGGAAGATATTCCGGGCGAGCCTCAAGTCGCTTTATTTCACCGACGAGGTCGTGCGCAGCGCACGCATCGAGCAGCGGCGGAAGCAGATGCTTCGTTCGGCGGCTTTGCGGTCGCCCGGGAAACCCGAACGGGCACCCGCGCAGATGCTCGCGACCATGCTGATCGCTGAAGCCCTCGCCGATGCGATCGCCGACGGCGACGCGGAAAGGCTTGGCGTCAAACGCGACGATCTTTTCCAGATCCTGCTCAAGAGCATTTAACGCCAGAGCGACGCGGGCGGTTTTCCGGCCTCCAGCACGTCCGGCCGCGGCGCTTCCCTCGCTGGCTTATTGTATTTGTGATGCCAGCCGATCTGCGGTAGACACGGCCGCCCTGGGCAAAGGGTATCCTGATCGGCCTTCCGCTAGGCGGAATTCTGACGTCAACACAAATACTTACGGCCTCACCTCAAACGTTGAGGCACAATTTTTGGACGGGCGAACATGGCGCGCAATATTTTGATCCTTGGGGCCTCGTACGGCTCTTTGCTGGCAACCAAGCTGTTGATGGCAGGTCACAACGTGACCCTGGTTTGCCGCAAGAAGACGGCCGAGCTGATCAACCGCGAGGGGACCGAGGTTCGCATCAAGCTGCGCGATGAACCGGCGCACCGCTCCATTTTTTCGCGCGACCTGCCGGGCAAGCTGGACGCCACCTCGCCCGACAAGGTCGACCTCTCCCGCTACGATCTGGTCGCTCTCGCGATGCAGGAGCCGCAGTACACCAACCACACGATCCGCGTGCTGATGATCAAGATTGCCGAGGCGAAGCTGCCTTGTCTGTCGATCATGAACATGCCGCCGTTGCCTTACCTCAAGCGGATCGAGGGACTGGCGGATATGGACCTCGAGGAGGCCTATACCAACGCGCAGGTCTGGGAACGCTTCACGCCGGGGCTGGTGACGCTCTGTTCGCCCGACCCGCAAGCCTTCCGTCCGCCGGAGGAAGCCGCGAACATTCTTCACGTGGGTTTGCCGACGAACTTCAAGGCCGCGGCATTTGCCGATGAAGCTCACAACAAGCTGCTGCGGGAGCTGGAGGCGGATATCGACGCGGTGAAGCTGGACGGCCAGGACGTTCCGGTGAAGCTCAAGGTGTTCGACTCGCTGTTCGTTCCGCTGGCGAAATGGTCGATGCTGCTGACCGGAAATTACCGTTGCATCACACCGACCGATCCCCAGCCGATCCGCGACGCGGTGCACAGCGACCTGAAGCTTTCGAAAGCGATCTACACGCACGTCGATGCCATCGCGCAGCGTCTGGGCGCCGATCCGCAAGATCAGGTCCCCTTCGAGAAATACGCCAAGGCGGCTGAAAGCTTGCTCAAGCCGTCGTCGGCGGCCCGTGCCGTCGCCAGCGGCGCGCCGTTCATCGAGCGGGTCGACCTGCTGGTGAAACTGATTTCGCATCAGCTGGGCATGGCCAACGCGGATATCGACCGGACGGTCGATGTCGTCGACCAGAAGCTGAGCGAGAAAATCCTCGCCGGAGGATCAGGCGGCTAGCGGAGCAGCTCTCTGCCATCCGGATATCGAAGGCCTGCACGATTGATCATCTTAGGATCAGAACGCCCCAATCGGCTTTTCTGATCGTTGATCCATCGAGCGTCCCGATCGGACGATCGGACAGCTCGAACTGCGATGCACTCAGGCTGCCGGATGATTTGAAAGCACCTTCGCGAGCTGCTTTGCCTCGGCAATCAGCGCACCGACCAGTGGCGTGGTCTGATCACGCTCAGACACCACAAGACCCACCGCATGGGTCGCCGCCGGCTCGACGATCGGAATCGAACGCACACTGGCGGTCAGACCAAGCGTATCGGCGAGTTTGGCCGGCATGATGCTTGCCCACTGGCCGGTCCGGACGTGAGCGAACAGCACGATCATCGAGTTCGACTCCAGCGTCGGCGACGGCTCGTTTCCCGCCGCACGCAGCAAGCCATCGATGATCCTGCGATTCTGCATCGTCGGGCTGAGAAGACACAGCGGAATCCGCCCGACTTCCGCCCACGTCACCTCATCGCGATCGCCGAGCGCGCCCTTCGGCGACGTCAGCAGCCGGTATTCCTCATCATAAAGAGGAATCGCGTTCACACGCGTGAGAGGCTCGTTGTCGAGGTAAGTAATCCCGGCATCCACTTCGAGATTGTCGATCATGCTCAGCACTTCGACCGACGTATGCGACAGGATGCTAAACCTCACGTTCGGATGCTTGGCGCGATATGGCGTCGTCAGCATCGCGCTCATCGCCAGGGC
>JBEIPX010000388.1:0-3510 GCA_040376815.1 Bradyrhizobiaceae bacterium | reverse complement strand
GTTGGCGACGGCCGCGTACATGAAGTCCGGCTGCATCTGCCGCTGCTGGCGGAAATTCAGGCCATATGCGCCGCGCAGAGCAGCCCATTCCGGGCGCGAGAAAAACTCATAGTCGCCGGCGATGGTCATGTTGCCTGAACGAGTGGCGAGATCGGCTGCCGAGCGGATGCCAAGCTCCTCGGCGCGTTTGCGCGGCATCACCAGCGCATAGGCGTTCTCGAATCCGAGCGGACCGAGGACTGTCACCTTCCAGCGCTCAGCGAGGACAGCTTTCAGTTCGTCAAGCAATTGCTCGCGCGGTTTGATGTCGGTGCGTTTGAGCTGGTTGGCCCAGAGCGTGCCGGAATAGTCGACGTAGACGTCGATGTCGTTGCGCGCGAGCGCCTCGAAGATGACGCTGGAGCCGAGCCCCTCACGTGGTATGGCGGTGAGGCCCGCGGCCTCGAGACGTTGGTCGAGCAGGGCGGCGAGCACGTACTGTTCGGTGAAGGTTTTTGCGCCGATGACATAACTCGCGCGCGACTGCGCGAGTGACGGCGTGAGCGTTGCCAGCAATAGCGCGAGGAGGCCGAGTGCGCCGGTCAGCATGCGGGCGCGGCTGCGCAGCCTCAATCCAGTCTCGATCAACGCCAGCAATTGATCGACGGCGAGAGCCAAGAGCGCAGCGGCCGCGCAGCCGAACAGCACGAACACCCAGTTCTGCGTCTGAAGGCCGGCGAAAATATAGTTGCCGAGGCTGTTCTGCCCGATGGGCGTCGACAGCGTGGCGGTGCCGATCACCCACACGGCGGCCGTGCGGATGCCGGCCATGATCATGGGCATCGCCAGTGGCAGCTCCACCATCGTGAGCGATTGCCGTGGCGTCATGCCGACGCCTTCCGCAGCCTCCTTCAGTGCCGGATCGATTTCCAGCAGGCCGGTAATAGTGTTGCGTGCGACCGGAAGCATCGAATAGAGCGCCAGCGCCAGCACCGATGGCAGGAAGCCAAATGCTGAGAAACTGAAGCTGAAAGCGTTCGCCGTCAGTGCCGAGATCGCGAGCAGAAGCGGATAGAACAGCGCCAGCAGCGCGAGGCCTGGCACCGTCTGGATGATGCTGGTCACGCCAAGCAGGAATGTCCGTGCCACGGGTTTGCGATAAACCAGCAGCGCAAGCGGCAGGCTGATCGCGAGCCCCAGCGCCAGCGCCGTCATGCTGACGCGCACATGGCTGCCGAGATAATCGGGCAGGCGGGCGAGAGCTTCGCTCCAGCGCGGATCGGTAAACATGCTCACGCGCCCCCGCCAGGCAACAGGGCTTGCAGCCGCGCCGCTTGCTTGCGTGGTGTGTTGAGCAGTTCCTTGATGTAGGGATCGGGGCTTACGGCAAGTGCCTGCGGCGTGCCGTCGCCGATCAGGCGGCCGGTCCGCATCACGGCGATGCGATCGGCCAGCAGCATCGCTTCCGTCATGTCGTGGGTAATCATAACGGTGGTGATCGCAAGGCTTTCGTGCAGGCGGCGATAGTCGTCACCGAGGGCGTCGCGGGTCAGCGGATCGAGCGCGCCGAAGGGTTCATCCATCAGGACGATAGACGGTTTGGCGGCGAGGGCGCGGGCGACACCGACGCGCTGCCGTTCGCCGCCGGAGAGCGCATGCGGATAGCGCGCGCGATATTGCTTCGGGTCGAGCCGCACGAGCTCGAGCAGCTCATTCACGCGAGCCGCGATATCGTCTGCCGGCCAGCCGAGCAGCTTCGGCGTGATACCGATGTTTTCTGCGACCGTCATGTGCGGGAACAGTGCACCGTTCTGAAACACGCAGCCAATACTGCGGCGAAGCGCGATCGCATCCGCCGCTTTTACATCGGCGCCGGCGATGCTGACCTGCCCGGCATCGGTATCGAGCAGCCGGTTGGCGAGCCGCAGCAGCGTCGTCTTGCCGGAGCCGGACCCGCCGACGATGGCGAGAAACTCGCCGGATGCGACGCGCAGCGAGACGCCATCGACGGCCTTCACGCGGCCGTTATCGAAGGCCTTGCCGACCCGGTCAAAAACGATTGCTGCGGCGGCCTCGCTCATTGTCTCCGGTTACCACAGGCACATAGCTGCGGCTATCTTGGCCCTTGCATGTTTGCGGCAGGCATCGGATTTTGGCTCGCGAAGGCGAACCCTAATCGCCAGATCGACAGTTCTTTCTCCCGGGGGACGACGTGCCATCACCTGACGCCAGCCGTTCTCCGGCAACTCCTGCGGCTGCGGTCACGCTTGCGGGTGTCACGGTGGCGTTCAAGCTTGCCGACGGCAGCGTGTTCACCGCGGTCGAAAGCGCCGATCTCGCGGTCGCGCCGGGGGAGTTCGTTGCGATCGTCGGCCCGACGGGATGCGGCAAGTCGACGTTGCTCAACGTTGCAGCGGGGCTGCTGAAAGCCGCGGACGGATCGGTATCGATCTTCGGCGAACCGCTCAGTGGCATCAATCGGCAGGCGGGCTATCTGTTCCAGGGTGACGCCCTGTTTCCGTGGAAGACGGCGCTCGAAAACGTCACCATCGGCCTTGAAGTCGTTGGCGTGCCGGCGGCGGAGGCGCAGGCCCGTGCGCAGAAATGGCTGACGTCGGTCGGGCTCGGTGCGTTCACCGGCCGCTATCCGCACATGTTGTCCGGCGGCCAGCGCAAGCGTGTCGGCCTCGCGCAGGTGCTCATTCGCGATCCGAAGATTCTGCTGATGGACGAGCCGTTCGGGCCGCTCGATGCGCAGACCCGGCAGATCATGGGTAACCTGTTGCTCGACTTGTGGACCGCCGAGCGCAAGGCGGTGCTGTTCGTTACCCACGATCTGGAAGAGGCGATCGCTCTCGCGGATCGCGTCGTCATCATGTCCGCAGGTCCGCACTCGCGCATCATCGGCAACTGGACGGTGCCCTTGCCGCGTCCGCGCGACATCTTCGAGATCAGGCTCGATCCGGTGTTTCATGACCTGCATCGCGAAATCTGGAGCACGCTGAAATCCGAAGTGATGAAGGGATACATGCAGTCGGCCGGCGATGTGCAGGGAGCCGCCGTATGACGCGCAGCCGTCTGCTGGTCCTGCAAGTTCTCGTCGGCGTCGGCCTGATCGGCCTGTGGCACGTGCTGACGACGGTTCCGGTCCCGGGATTAGGCGACGACTTCAGGGTGCTGCCACCGTTCTTCTTCTCGACCCCGCAGAAAGTCTTCGAGCGCATCGTCAAATGGTTCGTCGAGGGCACGATCTGGCGGCATCTGGCGATCACGCTGACGGAGGCGATCCTTGCCTTCGTCATCGGTTCGCTCGCCGGTGCGTTGATCGGCTTCTGGTTCGCGCGCCAGCAATTGGTCGCCGCAGTGTTCGATCCCTACGTGAAGATGATGAACGCGCTGCCGCGCGTGGTGCTGGCGCCAATCTTCGCGCTGTGGCTCGGGCTCGGCATCTGGTCGAAGGTCGCGCTCGGTATCACGCTCGTGTTCTTCGTGGTGTTCTTCAACGTCTATCAGGGCGTGAAGGAGACGAGT
>JBEIPX010000385.1:0-3535 GCA_040376815.1 Bradyrhizobiaceae bacterium | reverse complement strand
GACACAGGATTGCGGCAGCGCCGGGCGAGAACATCGATGTGCCACGCCTGGCCGGACCAAAGCCTTTGATCGAGCGTCTGGTTCAGTCCCAGGAGAATGTGCTTCCGCATCCGCGGATCGGCTCGCTGGCGCTGCGTCTCTGCCGGGTAGCCGAGGGGCGGATCGATGCTGCATTCGCAGGCGGCGCCAGCAAGGACTGGGACCTTGCGGCAGCGGACCTGATCGTTCATGAAGCAGGTGGCCGAATCACCTCGCTCGCGGGCGAGCCGCTCGTCTATAATCTGCACGATGTGACACACGGTGTGCTGGTGGCCGCGGGGCTTGACCGCCATGCGCGCATTGTCGCGCACTTCCGCCAGCGGCCGATGTCCTGAGGGAAAAATGATGTCCGAAAGTCCGCAACAGCAATTGCTTCATCTCGTCATCGGCGGTGAACTCACCGATCTCGAGCATGCGACCTTCAAGAATCTCGATCAGGTGGAGATCGTTGGCCTCTATCCGAACTACGCATCGGCCTATGCTGTATGGAAGGCCAAGGCGCAGATGACAGTCGACAATGCGCAGATGCGGTACTTCATCGTCCATCTGCATCGGCTGCTCGATCCCGAGACCGATACGACTCACCCCCACTAGTGTGACGGTTCAGAAGTCCGCATCGTCCGTGCCGCGTTCGCGCCATGCGGACTTCTGAACCTAAGCCACACTAGAGGAGTAATAATTGCCAGTGTCCTTCGATTCCGAAGTTCGCAAATGAGGCGCTGCAAGGTAATGCGAACTTCGGAATCGGGGCACTAGACGATGTTGCGTGGTTTGACGAGGAGCCGCTGGTTTCTGCACAGCGCCGGCGTTCTGGCGGCTGAGTATCTGCGGCTTGTCTGGCTGACCAACCGCTTCACCTTTGAGCCTCCCGATCTCTATGCGCGGGTCGAGCGGGAAATGCCGGCGATCTTCGCATTCTGGCACGGCCATCACTTCATGATGTCGTTCGCCAAGAAACGGCATCACCGCGCCAAGGTTCTGATCTCGCGGCATCGCGATGGCGAAATCAACGCAGTTGCAGCACGCCGCCTCGGCGCCGAGGCCATTCGCGGTTCCGGCGATCATGGCGGCGAGTTTCGCCGCAAGGGCGGCGTTTCGGCGTTCATGAGCATGCTGCGTGCGCTCAAGGACGAGAACACCAGTATCGCCGTGACTGCCGACGTGCCGAAAGTCGCGCGCATTGCCGGGCTCGGCGTCATCATGCTGGCGCGCGAATCGGGCCGCCCGATCGTTCCCGTTGCCATCGCAACGAGCCGCTTCAAGCGTCTCGACAACTGGGACCGTTCGGTGGTTCATTTGCCATTCGGGCGCGGCATCATCATGACCGGAGATGTCATCTCCGTGCCGGCCGATGCGGATGACCGGGCGATGGAAGCATACCGCGTGCAGCTCGAAGCCAGCCTCAACGAACTGACCCGCCGCGCTTATGCCCATGTGGGCCGGCCCGGGGAGGTGTGATGGCGAGCGACCTGCCGCTCACGCTGCGTGCTTACCGGAAGCTGTCGGCCGCTGCCGTTCCGCTCTCCGCCGCGCTGATTCATCGCCGCTTGAAGCAGGGCAAGGAAGATCCGGCGCGCGTCAACGAGCGGCGCGGCATCAGCAGCGCGGTGCGCCCGCCCGGACCGCTGATCTGGATTCATGGAGCGAGTGTCGGCGAGGTTCTTGCGGCCGCGGCGCTGGTCGATCGTCTGCGCGCGTTGAACATACGCATCCTGATGACGTCCGGTACTGTCACCTCCGCCGAGATCGTCACCGGGCGATTTCCGCCGGATGTGCTGCATCAGTATCTGCCGTACGACACGCCGCGCTATGTCAGCCGGTTCCTCGACACATGGCAGCCGACGCTGGCGCTGTTCGTCGAGTCCGATCTCTGGCCGAACCTGATCCTGTCGTGCTCCGAACGCCGCATTCCGATGGTCGTGATCAACGGCCGCATGTCGCAGCGCTCCTTCCCGCGCTGGAAGAAGGCGCAGGCGACGATCGGCGCGCTGCTCGGCCGCTTCGATTTCGTGCTGGCGCAGTCGGAAGCCGATGCAGAGCGTTTCGCATCGCTCGGCGCGCGCGATGTCCTCACGACCGGCAACCTGAAGCTCGACGTGCCCGCGCCGCCGGCCGATCGTACCAAGCTCGATCGGTTGATGGCGGTGACGCGCGGACGGCCGGTGATTGCCGCCGCCTCGACCCATGCGGGCGAGGAGGAGATCATGATCGCCGCGCACCGCAAGCTTGCGGCGTATCTGCCGTCGCTGCTCAGCGTGATCATTCCGCGCCATCCCAAGCGCGGCAACGAGATCGCGGCGCTTGTCGCCGCCGCGGGTCTGCAGCCGGCGCAGCGGTCGCGTGAGCAACTGCCGTCCGGGCAGACCGACATCTATGTCGCCGACACGATCGGCGAGATGGGGCTGTTCTATCGCTTCGCGCCGATCGTGTTCATGGGCGGTTCGCTGGTCCAGCACGGCGGACAGAATCCGATCGAGGCGATCAAGCTCGGCGCGGCGATCCTGCACGGGCCGCACGTCCACAACTTCACGGAAGTTTTCGGCGCGCTCGATCGCACCGGCGGTGCCCGGCAGGTGGACAATGCGGAGATGCTGGTGCGCCAGCTCGGGCAATGGCTGTCGGACGCAGGTCTGCGGCAGCAGTCGAGCGATGCGGCGATGGAGGTGGTCGATCATCTGGGCGGGGCGCTCGATCGCACGCTCGCCGCGCTTCAGCCTTATCTTTTGCAGTTGCAGCTTGAAGCGGGTGCCGCCGATGCATGAGCCGGCTTTCTGGCATCGGCCTCGCGGGTTGATGTCGAGCCTGCTCGCGCCCGTTGCTGCGATCTATGGCGCGATCAGCGGCGCGCGTATGCAGCGGCCTGGCGCGCCAGCAGGCGTTCCGGTGATCTGCGTCGGCAATTATCACGCCGGCGGCGCGGGCAAGACGCCAACGGTTCTGGCGCTCGTCGAGATGCTACGGTTGTCCGGCGAGACTCCGGTCGTATTGAGCCGCGGCTATGGCGGACAGCTGCCAGGGCCGGTCGAGGTCGACAGCGCGCGCCACACCGCACGCGACGTCGGCGATGAGCCGCTAATGATCGCGGCGCACGTGCCGGTCGTCATTGCGCGCGATCGGATCGCCGGTGCGCGGCTTGCCACAACGCGCGGCGCAAGTGTCATCGTTATGGACGATGGCTTCCAGAATCCGTCGCTGCGCAAGGACGCCAGCATAATTGTTGTCGACAGCGAACGCGGCCTCGGCAATGGCTGCGTGTTTCCGGCGGGACCGCTGCGTGCGCCGCTCGATCCGCAGGTCGCGCGAACTGATGCGCTGATCGTGATCGGCGATGGATCGGCCGCGAACGACGTTGCGTTGAGCGTGCAAGCGCGGGGGAACCTGGTGTTGCGCGCGCGCATCGTGCCCGATGCAGCATCGCTCGCAGCCCTGCGCGGTCAGCGCGTGTTGGCCTTTGCGGGGATCGGCGATCCGGAACGCTTCTTCGCGACGCTGCGTG
>JBEIPX010000152.1:0-7021 GCA_040376815.1 Bradyrhizobiaceae bacterium | reverse complement strand
GCTCGCGGCCATCGGCCCCGGCGTCGAGCGCTTGCAGGAGGAAGCCGCAGCGCTGTTTCCCGATGCGCGCACGATGGTGCTGTCGAGCGATCTCATCACTTCGATCGAGGCTATGCGCTCCGAACTCAACGAGATCACCGAGGGACGTGTCGACGTCATCATCGGCACGCAACTCGTCGCCAAGGGGCATCACTTCCCGCGGCTTAATCTTGTCGGCGTGATCGATGCCGATCTCGGGCTCGGCAACGGTGATCCGCGCGCGGCTGAGCGTACGTTTCAGTTGCTGCATCAGGTGATCGGCCGTGCCGGGCGCGAGCAGGGGCGTGGCCACGGCTACCTGCAGACGCATCAGCCCGAGCATCCGGTGATGAAGGCGCTCGTGGCGGCGGATCGCGAGGCTTTCTACGACACGGAAATCGCCGGGCGCGAACGCACGGGCTATCCGCCATTCGGCCGGCTGGCGAGCCTTATCATCTCGGCCGGCGATCGCCCGACCGCGGAAGGCTTTGCGCGGCGCTTGGCCGCAGCCGCGCCGCGTGATGATCAAGTTCAAATTCTCGGCCCTGCCGAAGCGCCGCTCGCAGTGATCAAGGGCCGTTACCGTTTCCGTCTTCTCGTAAAATCGGCCAGAAACGTGGACTTGTCCGCATACCTGCGTGAGTGGCTTGCGGTCGCTCCCAAGACCAAAGGCAACCTCAAGCTCGAGGTTGACGTTGATCCGCAGAGCTTTCTCTAGGTTTCAGCCTTGTGCGGGCTCGCGCAGGCGAAGCTTCCGGTATCGGCTGAAGATAGAGTTTGTAGGCGGCATCACGGGTTACCGTTGCGCCCGATGGAGCCGGGCGCTGACGGTAGCGTGATGAAATCTTTTCGCTGCTGCGATGCTTTGCGCCACGCATTGCAGCAACGATTTGCCTTTGCACTACCAAAGAGCGTCGTCATGCTGCCACGGCTTCCGGAGCCTTGAAAACAATAAGCACAAAGGGAGACGTCATGAGATCGATTGCCATTGCTGCTGTCCTGACGGCGCTTTCGTCTGCTGCCTTCGCGCAGACACCGACGTGGTCGCCGCCGCCTGAAAATCAGCGCTGCCCCTCCAAGTGGGGCGCGAATGATGAGCGCGGTTCGATGAACCATCAGAAACCGCCAGCCGTGATCGCGGCGACCAAGCTGATCAAGACCGGCGAAGTCATCGAGATGGCGCATGTGCTCGGTCCGACGATGCCGTTCTTCGGCACGCGCCGTTTCGATGTGCATGCCAAACGCACGTTCATGAACCAGCCGTCCAACCGCCGCGGCTCCAACGAGGAGATCGTCATCTCGGAGATCGGCCAGGTCGGCACCCAGTTCGACGGCTTCGCGCATCAGACACATGAGGACAGCTGGTACAACTGCGTGAAGGTGAGCGAGAACGCCACGCGCTCCGGGTTTACGAAATACGGCGTCCATGGTGTCGGGCAGATTTTTACGCGCGGCGTGATGATCGACGTCGCCGGCTTCAAGGGTGTCGAGATGCTCGGCGACAACTACGAGATCACGGTCGAGGATCTCGAAGGCGCGATGAAAAAGCAGAACATCACGCTACAGGCGGGCGATGCCGTTCTCATTCACACCGGCTGGGGCAAACTGTACGGCAAGGACAACCCGCGTTACGTGAAGTCGTGTCCGGGCATCGGCGTCAAGGCCGCACAGTGGCTGATCGCAAAGGATCCGATCCTGCTCGGCGCCGACAACTGGCCGGTCGAGGTCAGCCCCGGTCCGGACCCGCTGATTTCGCTGCCGGTGCATCAGATCGCGCTGGTGGTGAATGGCGTGCACCTGCTCGAGAACGTCAAGCTCGACGAAATGGCTCAGAAGCAGGTTTCGGAGTTCGCGTTCGTGATGCAGCCGCTGAAGATGCAGGGTGGTTCGGGCTCGACGGTGTCGCCGGTGGCGATCCGGTAGTAAGAACAAACTTCAGCAGAAAGAGAAAGGCCGGCACATCGTGCCGGCCTTTTCCATTCCAGACTGAACGCAACGATACGTTACACGACGCAACTCACGCCAGGTTACTCAACGCTTACATGGCTTCTGCAACGACGCGGCCAACGCCGCGACCGGTCATGCCGATCGCCTGAGCTGCGCCCTTGGAGAGGTCGAGGACGCGGCCGCGCACGAACGGGCCGCGATCGTTGATGGTGACGACGACGCTGCGGCCGCCGTGGGTGACGCGCAGCTTGGTGCCGAACGGCAGCGAGCGGTGTGCGGCGGTCATGCCCTGCGGGTTGAAGCGGACGCCCGACGCGGTGCGCCGGCCCGCAAGCTCGTTGCCGTAATAGGACGCCATGCCGCTGAAGCTGCGACCGCCGGTCGAGGCATGAGCGTTCATCGGGTCTTTGCGGGTTTTGGCGGACGCGTCAGACAAGCCGCCGGTGATGGTCAGTGCAGCAGTCGCGGCCACAAGGATCGCAAGCGGCCGAGCTGCCCGAACGGGCAGCGCAAAGGTTCGAATCATTCAGCAAGTCCCTCAGATCAGTATTGCCACACATGTGGCAAGTGAAACCCCCATCCCTAGTTGGTGGTTTGCCTGTTGAGGGATCAATGAGGCGAGAAATTGGCAAGATGATCTGCCAAAACCACCGCATTAAGCTTTGATGTAAATTGTCAAATAGGAATACTTTGTCATAATCCATCGATTATCAGTAAACAATACTGTCTATACTTGGATTTTCTTGACTGCTGAGTCCTCATCCTGCATGGCAAGCATTCAGCAAGTATTCGGTTGATTACGACCGCAACGCATCATGCCGAAGACGGCGCTAAGGGATTGAGTCTGCATAGCCCGGAGTGCTGCGGCGGAAGGCCGCCGGACTGCTTCGAAGTTGCGGTCTGAAAGATCCAACAAGCGAAGATGAGCCGTCCACAGGGGTATGCCGCAGGCCCGCCATGCGCCTGGAATGCGACCTCCGGTCGCGAGAAATTCCGAGCCGGGAACGCCATTGCGCGTTTGCAGGAAGTGGCCGGAAAATCTCGCGTTTTGATCGCAGCCGATCCGAACCGGATCAAAAGCGCGTCATGTTGCACCTGCGCTTAGCGTGTGTTAGCAAACGCGCGATTTTGGGTGCCGGGACGGGCGTTTCGGCGACAAATCGAAGTCCAGCTTGAATTCCAAGCCTTGAATTCTGAACTCGACGGACTTGGGCCCTTAGGGGGTTTGGCGCCGCGTCAGGCGACAGATGTCTTACGGGTTTGCCTGACGGGTTTGTCTTTTCGGGTTCGGCAGCAACAAAGAGCGCGTTGGTGGCAGCAGAAAATTCATCCGTGTCTGGCGTGTCGGGCCGTTATGCGACCGCCCTTTTCGAGCTGGCGCGCGACGAGAAAAACGTCGACGCCGTCAAAGCCGACCTCGAAAAGTTCACCGCGCTTTTGAACGAAAGCGCCGACCTCAAGCGCCTCGTGCTCAGTCCGGTATTCACCGCCGACGAGCAGGGCAAGGCGCTCAGCGCTGTGATGGCGAAGGCGGGCATCGGCGGCACCACCGCCAAGTTCCTTCAGGTTCTCACCGCCAACCGCCGCCTGTTCGCCGTCGCCGACGTGATTCGCGCCTTCCGCGCGCTGGTGGCGAAGTTCAAGGGCGAGGCGACCGCCGACGTCACCGTGGCGGAGCAGCTCAACGACAAGAATCTCGATGCCCTGAAGTCGGCACTGAAATCGGTGACCGGCAAGGATGTCGCTCTCAACGTGACGGTCGATCCGTCGATCATCGGCGGGCTTGTGGTCAAGCTTGGCAGCCGCATGGTCGATAGCTCGCTGCGCACCAAACTCAATTCGATCAAGAACGCGATGAAAGAGGCAGGCTGATGGATATCCGCGCCGCAGAAATTTCGGCGATCCTCAAGGATCAGATCAAGAATTTCGGCCAGGAGGCCGAGGTGTCGGAAGTCGGACAGGTGCTGTCCGTCGGTGACGGCATCGCGCGCGTTTACGGTCTCGACAACGTTCAGGCCGGTGAAATGGTCGAGTTCGAGAACGGCACGCGCGGCATGGCGCTCAACCTCGAAACCGACAACGTCGGTGTCGTTATTTTCGGCGCCGACCGCGAAATCAAGGAAGGCCAGACCGTCAAGCGCACCCGCGCCATCGTCGACGCGCCGGTCGGCAAGGGCCTGCTCGGCCGCGTGGTCGACGGTCTCGGCAACCCGATCGATGGCAAGGGCCCGATCCACGCCGACAAGCGCATGCGCGTCGACGTCAAGGCGCCCGGCATCATTCCGCGCAAGTCGGTGCACGAGCCGATGGCGACCGGCCTCAAGTCGATCGACGCGCTGATCCCGGTTGGCCGCGGCCAGCGCGAGCTGATCATCGGCGACCGTCAGACCGGCAAGACCGCGATCGCGCTCGACACCATTCTCAACCAGAAGCCGCTCAACGTCGCCGGTGCGCCGGAGGGCCAGAAGCTCTACTGCGTGTACGTCGCGATCGGCCAGAAGCGTTCGACCGTCGCGCAGTTCGTGAAGGTGCTCGAAGAGCAGGGCGCGATGGAATACTCCGTCGTCGTCGCCGCGACCGCATCCGACCCGGCGCCGATGCAGTACATCGCGCCGTTCACCGGCTGCACCATCGGCGAGTTCTTCCGCGACAACGGTATGCACGCCGTGATCATCTATGACGACTTGTCGAAGCAGGCCGTTGCCTATCGTCAGATGTCGCTGCTGCTGCGCCGTCCGCCGGGCCGCGAAGCGTACCCGGGCGACGTGTTCTATCTGCACTCTCGTCTGCTCGAGCGCGCCGCGAAGCTCAACGACAGCCAGGGCAACGGTTCGCTGACGGCGCTGCCGGTCATCGAAACGCAGGCCAACGACGTGTCGGCCTACATTCCGACCAACGTGATTTCGATCACCGACGGCCAGATCTTCCTCGAAACCGACCTGTTCTTCCAGGGCATCCGCCCGGCGGTGAACGTCGGTCTGTCGGTGTCGCGCGTGGGTTCGTCGGCGCAGACCAAGGCGATGAAGAAGGTCGCCGGCAAGATCAAGGGCGAGCTTGCGCAGTACCGCGAAATGGCGGCGTTCGCTCAGTTCGGCTCCGACCTCGACGCGACCACCCAGCGCCTGCTGAACCGCGGCGCGCGCCTGACCGAACTTCTGAAGCAGCCGCAGTTCTCGCCGCTGAAGATGGAAGAGCAGGTCTGCGTGATCTGGGCCGGCACCAACGGCTACCTCGACGCGCTGCCGCTCAACAAGGTGCGCGGTTTCGAAGACGGTCTGCTCTCGCTCCTGCGCGGCAAGCACACGGACATCCTCAATGGCATCCGCGACTCGCGCGATCTGTCGGATGACCTGGCCGCGAAGCTGAAGGGCGTCGTCGAAGGCTTCATTAAGACCTACGCATAACATTTGTTGTGGCCGCGTTCGTCGCGGTCACGTTCGTTTCACGAGACCAGTTCGACGGTTAAGGCCTCAAGCGAATGGCTTCACTTAAAGACATGCGGGTCCGCATCGCCTCGACCAAGGCGACGCAGAAGATCACCAAGGCGATGCAGATGGTCGCGGCGTCGAAGCTGCGCCGTGCGCAGACCGCCGCGGAGGCCGCGCGCCCCTATGCTGAACGCATGGAAGCGGTGATCGGTAATATCGCCGGTGCCGCTCTCGGCTCCGGCGGCGGCCCGGTTCTGCTTGCCGGCACCGGCAGCGACAAGGTTCACCTGCTCTTGGTCTGCACCGGCGAACGCGGCCTCTCCGGCGCGTTCAACTCCTCGATCGTGCGTCTGGCGCGCGAACGGGCGCTGTCGCTGATGGGGCAGGGTAAAGAGGTCAAGTTCTTCTGCGTCGGCCGCAAGGGCTACGAACAGCTTCGCCGGCAGTTCGACAAGCAGATCGTCGAGTACGTCGAGCTGCGCTCGGTCAAGGTGCTCGGCTTCACGAATGCCAACGACATCGCCAAGAAAATTCTGGCCCGCTTCGATGCCGGCGAGTTCGATGTCTGCACGCTGTTCTTCTCGCGCTTCAAGTCGGTGATCTCGCAGGTTCCGACCGCGCAGCAGATCATCCCGCTGCAGATCGAAGCGAAGGAAGATGCGGCTGCGCCGAGCGCGCCCTACGACTACGAGCCGTCGGAAGACGAAATTCTCGCCGACCTGCTGCCGCGCAATCTCGCGGTGCAGATCTTCCGCGCACTGCTCGAGAACAACGCTTCGTTCTACGGCGCGCAGATGTCGGCGATGGACAACGCCACGCGCAACGCCGGCGACATGATCCGCAAGCAGACCCTGGTTTACAACCGCACCCGTCAGGCGATGATCACGAAGGAACTGATCGAAATCATCTCGGGCGCCGAAGCGGTTTAACGATCAAGCAAATTCAAGAGCGCATCGCGCTGGACAGAGATTCGAAGGAGAGAGTGACAATGGCCGCACCAGCCAATCAGACCGGACGCATTACCCAGGTCATCGGCGCCGTCGTCGACGTGCAGTTCGAGGGACACCTGCCGGCAATTCTGAACGCGCTCGAGACCAAGAACGGCGGCAACCGCCTCGTGCTCGAGGTCGCGCAGCATCTCGGCGAATCGACGGTGCGCACCATCGCCATGGACACCTCGGAAGGTCTGGTCCGTGGTCAGGCAGTATCCGACACCGGTGCGCCGATCGCGGTGCCCGTCGGCGTCGGCACGCTCGGCCGCATCATCAACGTCATCGGCGAGCCGATCGATGAAGCCGGTCCGGTCACGTCGGAAGCCCTGCGCCCGATCCATCAGGAAGCCCCGGCCTACACCGACCAGTCGACCGACGCTGAAATTCTCGTCACCGGCATCAAGGTCGTCGACCTGCTCGCGCCGTATGCGAAGGGCGGCAAGATCGGCCTGTTCGGCGGCGCCGGCGTCGGCAAGACCGTGCTGATTCAGGAATTGATCAACAACGTCGCCAAGGCGCACGGCGGCTACTCGGTGTTCGCCGGCGTCGGCGAGCGTACCCGCGAAGGCAACGACCTCTATCACGAGTTCATCGAATCGGGCGTGAACAAGAAGGGCGGCGGCGAAGGTTCGAAGT
>JBEIPX010000237.1:0-5429 GCA_040376815.1 Bradyrhizobiaceae bacterium | reverse complement strand
GATCGTGCCATGCCAGACCGGATCGCCAGGCTTCCAGTTCGACACCAGATGGTGCGGTTTGCCGGGTTCGCCATCGGCGCCAATAAAGCGCACGGCGACATCGTTGCCGTCACGGCCGACGTCGAGACCGATCTCGTTGCGCTCGAGCCAAACCGCGCGACGTCGTTCGCGATGCACGGCACGGCCATTCATCTGCCCGGAAATCTGCCGCTTGCGCTCGCCATGGATGTGATCGATGGCGGCAGCGACTGCCGCAATGCGGCGCGCGACTTCGCCTTCAGGCGTGCTCGGATGGAATCCTTGCGGAAATTCCTCGGCGATGAAGCCGGTCGAGAGATTGCCCTCGCGCCAGCGCGGGTGATGCATCAGCGCCGAGAGGAATGGAATATTGTGGCGGATGCCGTCGATGTAGAACGCATCGAGCGCATCAGCTTGGGCGGCGATCGCTGCTGCGCGCGACGGCCCGTGGGTGACGAGCTTGGCGATCATCGGATCGTAGTGGATGGAGATTTCGCCGCCCTCTTCGACGCCGGTGTCGTTGCGCACCGTCACGCCATCGTGGCTGCTCTCGGATGGCGGGCGATACTTCACGAGGCGGCCAATCGACGGCAGGAAGTTGCGGAACGGATCCTCCGCATAGACGCGCGATTCCACTGCCCAGCCGGTGAGAACGACATCCTTCTGTGCCAGCTTCAGCTTCTCGCCGGCCGCGACGCAGATCATCTGCTCGACAAGGTCGATGCCGGTGATCATCTCGGTCACCGGATGCTCGACCTGCAAACGCGTATTCATTTCGAGGAAGAAAAAGCTCTTGTCCTGCCCCGCGACGAACTCGACCGTGCCGGCGGAATCGTAGTTGACCGCCTTTGACAGCGCGACGGCCTGCTCGCCCATCTTGCGGCGGGTGGCTTCGTCGAGCAGCGGCGACGGCGCTTCCTCGATGACCTTCTGGTTGCGGCGCTGGATCGAGCATTCGCGCTCGCCGAGGTAGATGACGTTGCCGTGCTTGTCGCCGAGCACCTGGATTTCGATGTGGCGCGGATTGACAATGAACTTCTCGATGAACACGCGATCGTCGCCGAACGAGGCTTTCGCCTCCGCGCGCGCGAGATTGAAGCCTTCCGCGACTTCGCCCTTGCTGTGGGCGATGCGCATGCCCTTGCCGCCGCCGCCCGCCGACGCCTTGATCATCACGGGATAGCCGATCTCGTCGGCAATCGTCACCGCCTGCTTATCGTCTTCGATAACTCCCAGATATCCTGGAACCGTCGAGACCTTCGCCTTGGCGGCCGCCTTCTTCGATTCAATCTTGTCGCCCATTGCGGCGATGGCGCCGGGGTTCGGTCCGATGAAGACAATACCGGCCGCCTCAAGCGCCTTCGGGAATGCTTCGCGCTCGGAGAGGAAGCCGTAGCCCGGATGCACCGCCTCGGCGCCCGTCTTGCGACAAGCCTCGACGATCTTGTCGATGACGAGATAACTCTCCGCCGCCGCCGCCGGGCCAATGGCGACAGCCTCATCCGCCATTTCCACGTGCAACGCGTCGCGATCGGCGTCGGAATAGACCGCAACCGTGGCAATTCCCATCTTCCGCGCGGTCTTGATAACCCGGCAGGCGATCTCGCCGCGGTTGGCGATCAGTATCTTCTTGAACATGCGTTTTTCTTGTGACCCTGAGCGAGGGCCGGCTCCCGAACCGGCGGTTTAACCTTGGCACGACCCGCAGATCGTCACAATTCCGCTATGCGAGATTTCTTGAAGAGGCAACGGTTTCGGCCAAAAGAAAACGGCGGGGTTTCCCCGCCGTTTTTCAGATCGGTCCTGTGGGTGCGCTTACACGCCGCCGAGGTCCATCAGGCTCGGCAGCGATTGCGCGAGCGTCGCGGCGCCGACGAGCGTGGCCACGAGGTTCATCAGCCGGCGATTGCCGCGGCGCTTGCCGCGCATCTGGCCCGCGATCCATTCGAGCACTTCGATGTTGACGCCGATCGCCTTGGTCGGCGCCCAGGTGTCGATATCGGTCTCGGGCGACAGCGCCACTTCACGCGACGGCACCGGCAGACCGGATGCAGACGCAGCGTGATGCACGATCGCTTTCGCAAACAGATCGTCGAAGCGGCTGTCGTCACTGCGATCGGCAGCCGCATCGTTGATTTCGAAGAGGGTCTCTGCTTCCGCACGGCTCACCGGCTGATTCAGAACGGGGGCGGCGGTCAGAATGCGCGCGCACCAGGCGACATCCAGCGCATCGAGTGCGCGAGAAAAGTGGACACGGCCGTTGGTGGTCGGTCCCTCGCCGGTGATCACGCCATCGCGCACCACACCGAGCGCACGCGCGGCGCCGTCGCGGCAGGAGACCTGAAGGAGTTCGGACTGACCCGGAACCAAAGTGGCCGATTGAGTAGAGGCTGACATCGTTCTTTCCGTTTTTGTACTGCCAGCAATTCCATGCGGCCGTAAACGAGTGGTTAATAAATCGACAGTTCCGTCGATTGCATTTGAGTCTGTTGCGATTTGGTCGATGCTTCCGCAGCGATGGTTCATGAAATCGCAATGCGGATGGGCGGGCGTGAGGCGGGGAACCGGTGGAATCGAGGCATTTGTCGGATTCGCATCACAAGATGTTTTCTGTCACGGGCCCTTGAGGTATCGGGAGAAGATTCTCGCGAATCGGACTGCCCTGGAAGGATTTTATCCTTTCAGGATGACGGTTTCGTATGAGGGACAGGAGAGTTATACCCAAAGCGCAATATCGCGTGCGTTTGAAATACGAGGCTATCCATGACCCTTCAGCTTGGCGCCACCGCGCCGGATTTCGAGGCCGAAACCACCGAAGGCAAGATTAGGTTTCACGACTGGATCGGCACCAGCTGGACGCTGCTGTTCTCCCATCCAAAGGACTTCACACCGGTCTGCACCACCGAGCTCGGCCG
This sequence comes from Bradyrhizobiaceae bacterium, assembly GCA_040376815.1. Classification (GTDB taxonomy): domain Bacteria; phylum Pseudomonadota; class Alphaproteobacteria; order Rhizobiales; family Xanthobacteraceae; genus SG-bin9. The sequence continues at coordinate 2,496 of JBEIPX010000237.1, read as the reverse complement.
CCTCGCCAAGCTGAAGCCCGAGTTCGACAAGCGGGGTGTGAAACTGATCGGCCTAAGCGTCGATCCGGTGGCGCGACACAGCCAATGGGCGGTCGATATCCAGGAGACGCAGGGCGCGGCCCCGAACTATCCGATGATCGGCGACACCGATCTCGCGGTGTCAAAACTCTACAACATGCTCCCTGCCTCGACATCCGGCGACGCATCGACCCGCACCGCAGCCGACAACGCCACCGTGCGCACGGTGTTCATCATCGGCCCCGATAAGAAGATCAAGCTGGCGCTCGCCTATCCGATGACAACCGGCCGCAACTTCGATGAATTGCTGCGGGTAATCGACTCGCTTCAGCTCACCGCAAAACATCGCGTTGCGACGCCGGCCGACTGGAAGCAGGGCGACGACGTGATCATCGCCGGCTCGGTGACCGACGACGAAGCCAAGACGATTTACCCGCAGGGCTGGACGTCGCCGAAGCCGTACATCCGGATCGTACCGCAGCCGAAGTGAGCTGTGTCAGATACCACGCATGCGAAAGGGGCGCCGAGCGCCCCTTTTGTTTGACGGTTAAGCGCGCGGCGCGAGCCAGTTCGCGATCATGAGGCCCGCGGTCGACGAGAGCGCCGTCGCCACCGCTCCCCACGTCACGTCCAGTGCTACGACCGGCCAGGTCCAGTGCTTGAGCAGCGCCATCGCGGTGAGGTCGAAGGTCGCGTAACAGAACACGCCAAACAGCGCGCCATAGAGCAGCGTCGACTGCGGCGTCGCGTTCGCCACACCACTGACGAAAACCAGCACGCCGACCACGTAGAGAAGATAGAACAGGATCGCAGGCGCGAGCCGGAGTTCGCCGAGCATGTCGCCAACCTGCGAGACGAAGAAGCCTTTGGCGACAAATCCCAGAAAAAGGATATCGAGCGGAACCAGAATAAGCAGGGTTGCGAGATAAAGAATAGCTGTGCGTTGCAAGTCGAACCTCCGCGAGCACGTTTCCGCCGGAACCAAGCGGTGACATAATACTTACGCAACAGCCGATGTCAGGTTTCATCCCACCATCGCCGATGGCCAAATCATTCTTAAATCGATTGTTACATCCGGATTTGAAAGTTTGAATGGCGAATATCCCTGCTCCCGTCATTGTCTGGTTTCGCGACGATCTGCGGCTCGCGGATCACCCCGCCCTGCACGCAGCGGCCAAAACAGGCGCGCCACTCATCTGCCTCTACATACTCGACGAAAAAAGCGTGCCAGAAACGCGCCCGCTTGGCGGCGCGTCACGATGGTGGCTAGCGCAATCGCTGCGAGCGCTCGACGCAAGCCTTCAGGACAAAGGCGCGAAGCTCATCCTGCGCAGGGGCAAGTCCGCTTCGGTCCTCGTCAGTATCGCCACTGAAGCAGGCGCGAGCGCGGTGTACTGGAATGACATCGCCATCGAATCGCAGCGTGCAATCGCACGGGATGTCGCGGCGGCCTTGCAGCGGGCGAATGTCGATATCACGGAGTGTCCAGGCGACCTGCTCGTCGACCCTTCACAGATTCGTAACAAGGAAGGCCGCGGCCTTCGCGTCTTCACCCCGTTCTGGAAACGCGTCCTCGCGCTTGGCGACCCGGCGAAGCCCCTGCCCGCGCCGAAGACACTTGCCGCAGGCCCCAGCCTGCCGAGCGATCGGCTGGAGGATTGGGGACTGGAGCCGACAAAGCCCGATTGGGCTGGAGGCTTGCGCGACACATGGACGCCCGGTGAGAAGCCGGCGCAAGCCCGGCTAAGCAAATTCCTCGAAACGGCTATCAAGGGCTACGCTGACAATCGCGATCATCCGGATCGCGATGGCACGTCGCGCCTCTCGCCTCATCTGCGCTTCGGCGAAATCAGCCCGCGTCAGGTCTGGTACGCGGCACGCTTTGCCGCCGCCGAGCGCCCGTCGATCGCGCGCGATATCGACAAGTTTCTGAGCGAACTCGGCTGGCGCGAATTCAGCCGCCACCTGTTGTTCGATCATCCGAAGCTCGACGAAGACAATCTGCAATCGTCGTTCGATGCATTTCCATGGAAGCGCGACAGCAAGTCCTTCAAGGCGTGGACGCGCGGACGCACTGGCTACCCGTTGGTCGATGCCGGCATGCGCGAACTCTGGCACACCGGCGTCATGCACAATCGCGTGCGCATGGTGGTGGCGTCGTTCCTCGTCAAGCACCTGCTGATCGACTGGCGCGAAGGCGAAAAATGGTTCTGGGATACGCTGGTCGATGCCGATCCCGCCAACAATCCTGCAAGCTGGCAGTGGGTCGCGGGATCGGGCGCCGATGCCGCCCCCTACTTCCGCATCTTCAATCCAGTGCTTCAGGGCGAAAAATTCGATCCCGATGGCACTTACGTGCGACGCTGGGTGCCCGAGCTTGCGCGTTTGCCTGCGAACATCATCCACAAGCCCTGGGACGCCACGCCGCTGGAACTCGCTTCCGCCGGCATTACGCTTGGCAAGACCTATCCCGAGCCG
>JBEIPX010000184.1:0-6259 GCA_040376815.1 Bradyrhizobiaceae bacterium | reverse complement strand
TGCTCCCTATGTCATGCCCGTCGCCATGATCGACGACCGCTATCGCCTCGATGCCGGCGATAGGCTGCGCGTCGTCGTGTTCGGTCAGGAGGGTCTGACGAACACCTACGCCGTCGATGCCGGCGGCGCGATCACCATGCCGCTGATCGGCGCTGTGCAAACGCGCGGACTGACCCCGGCCGAGCTGTCGCGCTCGATCGCGACCAAGCTCCGCAACGGCTTCATCCGCGAGCCATCCGTCGCGGTGGAGGTTGAGGCTTATCGGCCCTTCTTCATTCTCGGCGAGGTCGCCGCCCCCGGCCAGTATCCTTACGTGCCGAACATGACGGTCGAGAGCGCAGTCGCGATCGCCGGCGGCTATTCGCCGCGCGCGCTGCGCAACAGTGTCAAGATGACCCGCAGCAACATCGCCGGTTCCGTCAGTGCGGTCGTGCCGCCGACAACGATGGTCAGCCCCGGCGATACGATCGTCGTCGGCGAGCGCTGGTTCTAATGGTGGGAGAAATGCCCGACCGTCCGTTGCGTATCCTGCACGCAACGCGCGCTCCGGTCGGCGGCATTTTCCGCCACATCATCGATGTTGCCAACGGACAGGCCGAAAAAGGCCATGAGGTTGGCATTCTGGCCGACAGCATGACCGGTGGCGAGCGCGCCGACGCCGCGTTCGCAGAGATGCTGCCGCGCATGGCGCTCGGCATTCACCGCCTGCCGATCCACCGCGAACCGCACCCCACTGATCTGATGATCGGGTTGAAGGTGATGGGGCTGGTGCGGCGGCTGGGCGTCGACGTCCTGCATGGCCACGGCGCCAAGGCCGGCACGTTCATTCGCCTGAAGCCGAGGTCGGCGAAAACCATCCGCGTCTACACGCCGCACGGCGGCTCGCTGCACTATCCGCCGAATACGCTGAAAGGCGCGGTCTACAGCCGTCTTGAGCGCGCGGTGATGAATCGCACCGACCTGTTTCTGTTCGAGAGCGAGTTCGCCCGTAATACCTATCAGCGCATCGTCGGCACGCCCTCATGTCTCGTACGCTGCGTCTTCAACGGCGTCACTGCGCAGGAGTTCGATCCACTGACGCTTGCGAGTGACGCCACCGACATCGCCTATGTCGGAGAATTCCGTCACATCAAGGGCGCGGATCTGCTGATCGATGCGGTTGCGCGGTTGCGCGCCGACGGGCGCGCGGTCACGCTCACACTTGGCGGCGACGGTGAGGAAACGGCAGCTCTCAAAGCCCAGGTCGCGCGCCTCAATCTTGGCGACGCGGTTCGCTTCATCGGACATGTCAAAGCGCGGCACGGATTCGCTCAGGGCAAGGTGCTGGTCGTTCCTTCACGTGGCGATTCCATGCCTTATGTGGTGATCGAGGCAGCCGCGGCCGGTGTGCCTATGCTGGCAGCACGGGTCGGCGGCATCCCGGAGATTTTCGGCCCCTATCACGATGGTTTGTTCGTACCGAACGATGTCGGTGCGATGGCGGATGCCGTCGAAACCGCGCTCGATAATCTGGACGCCGCCCGCGAGCGTGCAAAGTCCCTGCGCGAGCGCGTGTTCCAGCATTTCTCCCGCAAGGCCATGGTCGAGGGTGTGGTCGCTGGATACCGCGACGCATTTGCCAACCATTAACCAAACCTTACCGGCGTAACTGATTGTTCCGATTTGTCCGCTAGACCGAACGCGGGGCAATAAGCTCGCGCGTTCAGTTGTCGATCATGTTTGACCTGCGCGCGTGGCAAAGAACGGGACACGCGCGTGGAACAGATCGACGGACGCACCATGATCAGTGCAGCCGCTGCCGCAACGGCGGCCGTTGCAGACGGCATGCCGCGGGTCGAGCGGCGGCGGCGATTGACACCGGCCGCGCTGGCGGTCGCCAGCCAGAAAGTTCACAAGGCCTACTCCCCCGTCGTGATTGCCGGTGGCGTCCGGCTTGCCGACTTCATCATGCTGAGCGTCATCGGCGTTGCGCTCTACTTCGGCTATGTCACGCCCATCGACGGCTTCAGCTGGTCGTACGTCCTGGCCATTCTTGCAGTCGCGGCAAGCGCCGTTATCAGCTTCCAGTCCGCCGACATCTACTCCGTCCAGGTCTTCCGCGGCACGATCAAGCAGATGACGCGTATGGTCTCGTCGTGGACCTTCGTTTTTCTGCTGTTCATCGGCGCATCGTTCTTCGCCAAGCTCGGCGGCAACGTGTCGCGTGTCTGGCTATCCGCCTTCTATGCAGCCGGCCTGGTCGCGCTGGTCGGCCAGCGCATCGCGCTCCGGTCCATGATACGCAGCTGGGCGCGTCAGGGTCGCCTCGATCGCCGCACCGTGATCGTCGGCGCCGATCAGAATGGCGAACATCTGATCAAGGCGCTAAACGAGCAGGACGACTCCGACATTCACATCCTCGGGGTCTTCGACGATCGCAATGACGATCGCGCGCTCGATACGGTCGCCGGCAGCCCGAAACTCGGCAAGGTCGACGACGTGATCGAGTTCGCGCGCCGCACCCGCATCGACCTCGTGCTGTTCGCGCTGCCGATTTCCGCCGAAACCCGTATCCTCGAGATGCTGAAGAAGCTGTGGGTGCTGCCGGTCGATATTCGCCTCTCCGCGCACACCAACAAGCTGCGCTTCCGTCCCCGCTCCTACTCCTACCTCGGCGAAGTTCCGACGCTGGACGTGTTTGAACAGCCGATCACGGATTGGGATCTAGTGACGAAGTGGCTGTTCGACCGCATCGTTGGCGCGATGATCCTGATTTGCCTCGCGCCCGTGATGCTGCTGGTCGCGATTGCGGTCAAACTCGACAGCCCGGGCCCGGTACTGTTCCGACAGAAGCGCTTCGGCTTCAACAACGAACGCATCGACGTCTTCAAATTCCGTTCGCTATATCACGATCAGGCCGATCCGCTCGCCGCCAAGGTCGTGACCAAGAACGACAGCCGCGTCACCCGCGTCGGCCGCTTTATCCGCAAAACCAGCCTCGATGAACTGCCTCAGCTCTTCAACGTGGTGTTCAAGGGCAACCTGTCGCTGGTCGGTCCGCGGCCGCACGCGGTCCAGGGCAAGCTGCAAAGCCGCCTGTTCGACGAAGCCGTCGACGGTTACTTCGCTCGCCATCGTGTCAAGCCGGGCATCACCGGCTGGGCGCAGATCAACGGCTGGCGCGGCGAAATCGATACAGAAGAGAAGATCAAGCGCCGCGTCGAGTTCGATCTCTATTACATCGAGAACTGGTCGGTGCTGTTCGATTTCTTCATCGTGCTGAAGACACCGATCGCACTGCTGAAAACCGAAAACGCCTACTGATCTGATTCATCGCGCGCGTTGAGTATGGCATGAGTATCACGTCGGCGACATATCCATCGGCCCCGACATACGGCGCGGCACCCGGCATCGCGGCGTTGCAACGCGCATTGCTATGGTCGATCGGCGCCGGCGGCGCGGTCGTCTTTGTCGAGCCGAGCCCCTATGAGCTGGCGACGCTCGGCGCGATGATCGTCTTTTTTGCGACGGGCTTGCGGATGCGGCTCGCTTTCGTGCCGCTGGTCCTGCTGCTGTTCCTTGTCAATATCGGCTACACGATCTGCTCGGCCTACATTCTCGACAAGAAAGAGATCCTGAATTGGATCCTGACGTCGTGGTACCTGGCCGTCACCGTGGTGTTCTTCGCCATGGTGATCTCGGAGGATACGGCAAACCGTATCGACCTTCTGCGGCGCGGACTGATCTTCGGCGCGGTGATCGCGGCGCTTGCCGGCATTGCCGGATACTTCCGTCTCATTCCCGGCGGCTATGACCTGCTGACGCTCTACGGCCGCGCGCGCGGAACGTTCAAAGACCCGAATGTGCTCGGCGCGTTCCTCGTGCTCCCGGCCCTGTTCGTTTTGCAATCCATCCTCACTGATCGTATCGGCAAGGCCATCCGCAGCGCTGTCATTTTCGGCATCATCGCACTTGGGCTTCTGCTGTCGTTCTCCCGCGCCGCTTGGGGACAATTGGCGGTGACCGGCGCGTTCATGGTCGTGCTGATGTTCCTGACGTCGACCAAGCAAAGCGAACGCGGTCGCATCGTTCTGAGCGCGATCGTCGCCATCGCGGTGCTGGCGCTGGCGATCGCCTTGCTTCTGTCGCTGGATTCGGTCGCCAACCTTTTCAAGGAGCGCGCAAGCTTCAGCCAGGGCTACGACGGCGGCCGCTTCGGCCGTTTCGGCCGTCACCTTCTCGGCGCCGAAATGGCGCTCGACATGCCGTGGGGCATCGGCCCGCTTCAGTTCACGAAGTATTTTCCCGAAGACACCCACAATTCCTTCCTGAACGCGTTCATGTCCGGCGGATGGATATCGGGCATCACCTATCCCGCGCTGATCTTCTCGACGGTGATTATGGGCTTCAAATACATCTTCAAGCCCGTGCCATGGCAGCGCGCATACATCGCGATCTTCGCCGTCTTCCTCGGCACCGTCGGCGAAGGCTTCATCATCGACACCGACCACTGGCGCCACTTCTGGCTGATGCTCGGCCTGGTGTGGGGCATGTTCGCCGCAACCAGCATCTACATGAAGCAGCAGGCACCTGACGCCGCGCCCGTTTCCGTACCTCGAACCGCCTAAGCCGGGCGTCCCGTTCGCAAGAACCGCAGCAGCGCCTCGGCAACCTTCTCCGGCTGCTCCTGCTGCACCCAGTGCCCCGCGCCATCGATCAGGTGCGTGCCGCGATAGTCGGTGCAGGCAGTCGCGGCCATCGCCTCCAGCGCGCCGGGCCGCTGCTGGATGCCCCAGTCGCTCGCACCCGCAATGAAGCACGACGGCACGTCGATGGTGCGGCCCGAGAATGTCTGGAGTTCCGCCGTGAACGACGGATCGGTACCGCAGCGGTACCATTGCAATCCGCCCTGGAATCCGGTGCGGCCATACTCGGCGGCGTAGAATGCGAGCTCTGTGTCCGGCAGCCACTTGCAGGCCGCGATCTGCTCACGTGTCGGCATCGCCTCGGCGGCTGTCTCGGCCATGGTCTTGTCGAGGTCCATCACGTAATACGTCGGCAGCTTCGCCAGCTCGCCTGCCGACCAAGAATCCAACCGATACGGTTTGTTGTCCGCCCAGTCTGCGCTCTTGACGTGATAGTACGCGCGCAGAAAGTCATTCACCCCTTGCGGGCACGTCCACATGTCCGCGTCCGCCTGCCGCGTCGAGTAGTACCACTGGTAATGCTTGCGCGGCCGCGGCAGCGCCGCCAGTTCCTCATGCAGCTTGCGATCCTTCGCGATCGCCTCTGCCTGTGCGAAATCGCCCGCCTTGCCGAGCGGTAGTTGCGGCGCTCCGGCAAAGGGAGCGCTCATCAGCGCCACCGAACGAAACACATCCGGCCGCACCAGCGCGCACCATGCCGACACCGGCGCGCCGAAATCGTGGCCGACGAGATCGACGCTGCGATAGCCGAGCGCGGCGACGAGCCCCACCGCATCGCGCACGAGATTGAGCAGCCGGAATTGCCGCAGATCGCCGTCGTAACTCGCATCGGCACCGCTGGTGCGGCCGTAGCCGCGCTGATCCGGGGCAACGACGTGATATCCGGCCGCCGCGAGTGCTGGCATCACCTTGCGCCAGCTGTAGGCGAGTTCGGGAAAGCCGTGGAGGAGCAGCAGGCACGGCCGCCCCGGCTGCTCATGACCCGCTTCGAGGACATGCATCGACAGGCCGTTGATGCCGTCGACGATCCGGGAGCGGATGCCGGCAGGCAACAGCGAAGGGTCAATCGGCCCGGGCGTACTCATGTCGAACTCCGGCGCTGCTGCGTTACTTCTTGGCGTAGGACACGCCCATGCCGGCGCGCACGTCGCTCTGGATGCCATAGGGCGGGATCGGATAGCGCAGCCCGTTCTTCGACAGCGCCTTCATGCCGGCGACGCCCTTTGCGAGGTCGACAGGCTTGAGCGCCATCAGCATCTCCTCGTCCGGCACGCCGCCATAGCGCCGCTCGGCGTAGCACGGCAGCGACAGGCTCGGCTCACCCGTCTTGAGCGCGCGGCCCCACGAATCTGCACAGGCTGTTTCCCCGACCACGCCCCACTCGAACTTCTTGTAGCCGCTCCACTGTAGTCCGTTGATGAGGATGATCATCTGGCCGGGCGTCGCGTAGACGAGGCAGATATCCGGCGGGTTGAGCCGTCCGCTCGACAAGGGACTCACCGCAAGCGCCTGATATTGACCATGCGGCACCACGTCGAGCGCCTCCTGCCGCGCGCGCGCATCCTCCGCACTTG
>JBEIPX010000065.1:0-10338 GCA_040376815.1 Bradyrhizobiaceae bacterium | reverse complement strand
GGTCGAACTTGCGCCGGTACAGCGCGGTATCGCCAGCGCCGACGGCACTGTCGTCTACCCGCGTGAGGACGGTTATGCGGCCGCGCCTTACGGCGAAGCCGAGCAGCCTCGCCGGGTCTACCCCTCGCAGCAGCGCACCTATCGTCGCGTCGAGGAAAGCCAGCAGGCTTACGGCCAGACCTATGCCGGAGAAGAGCTCTACTTCGACGGCTACACCTGGCGGCGCGGCCAGCCCGGGTACTATCAGCCGCAGTACGCGCCGCGGCCCTATTACGGACCGCGCGGCTATTGAGGCATTGAGTCCACCAGCGCGCTATTAATCCTCGCCGCGCCGCAGCCGCCGCCATACGGCGCCGAGGATGTTGGAATAGTCGTCGGTCCACACCCGCTCGCCCTCTTGGGGCTCGGTCAGAAGCCATTTATCGCTGGACGCGATCGTTCCGACGTCCGCATCGTCCCGCGCGGACACCACGACGTTGGTCGAGAAGACGTACTCGTGGTCGCGGCCCGTGTCTTCGTTGAAAACCCAGCTCTTCAGATCGTTGGCGTCGGCGATGCCGACGATGACGCTGGCGAGTTCGAGATGGCGGTTCGAGACGTGCACGACCACGATGCCCTGCGGCGCCAGCTTCTGCTTGTAGATTTCCATCGCCTCTTCGGTCGCGAGGTGCACAGGGATCGCGTCCGATGAGTATGCATCGACAATGATGAGATCGTAGACGCCGTCCGGCTCCTTCGCGAACGTCAACCGCGCATCGCCGAGCACCGGCTTCATGTCAGGTGCGCAGTCGCGGATGTAGGTGAAGTGCTTCGGATCGCGCGCGGTATCGATCATGGTCTGATCGATCTCGAAGAACTTCCACGTCTCGCCCGGTTCGATCGCGCACGCCAGCGTGCCGGCGCCGAGCCCGATCGCGGCCGCGCGCAACGGAGCGCCCTTGCGCGCACGGATCGCCGTAATCGCCTGCCCGATGCCGCCGTCCTTCGAATAGTAGGTGAGCATTTCGGGACGGCCCTCGACCTTGGTGCCGTCGTCGTTCTGGATTTTCTGCGCACCGTGAATGGTCGTGCCGTGCATCAGCACGTGGAACTGCCCCTGCGGCGTCTGGACGATCTTGTGAACCCCGAAGAAGCTGCGCACGCTTTCAACGCGTCCGTCGTCCGCGGGATAGGCACGCAGCAGCACCAGCGCGAGCGCGAACAGCGCGGCGACTTTCCATGGACCCGCGCGCAGGGCCACGGCCAGCAGCGACGCAAACACGGCGACGAAGCCGATGATATAGAGCCTGTTCTCGATCAGCCACGCGAGCACCTTGCCCTGCATCAGGACGGGAATCAGTGTGGCGAGCGCGAGCGCCTCGATCATCAGCCACACCCAGCGGTTCTGATCGGGCGCGACATCTTCATCATAGGGCCTGCAAAGCGCCGCAAGCCCGAGCAGGATCGGATACTCGGCGATCCAGGAAAACGTGAATGGCGCGATCAGCCCGGCAAACAGGCCGCCGACCATGCCGCCGAAAGACAACGCAACGTAGAAACCGGTCAGGTATTTCGCCGGGGGACGCGTGCGGGCAAGTTCGCCGTGACACGCCATGGCGATGATGAAGAAACAGACCTGATGCCCGATCAGCGTCAGCAGCAACCTCTGCTCGCTGCTGAATGCCAGCAGAACGATGATCCCCGCGATCGCCAGCGGCTGGAGCATCATCATCCAGCGATGCGGCAGCAGCGGCCGCGACTGGAACACCAGCACCCACGTCAGCAGATAGAGCGAGAGCGGCAATACCCACAGCAGCGGCGCGGCGGCGACATCGGTCGAGATGTGCGCCGTCACGGCGATCAGCAGGCCGGATGGCACGGCGGAAAGAAAGATCCAGCGCAGCCGCGTCGCCCATGCCGGTGCGGGGGCATCGGCATCGCTCGTCTCGGTCACCTGCCCCGCGCGTTCCGGCGAGCGGATCAAAAGCCAGCCGCACGCTGCGATCAGCACGATCAGCAGCGCGTATCCGCCGGTCCAGATCAGGTTCTGCACGCGCAGCGTGAACAACGGCTCGATCAGCAGCGGATAGGACAGGAGCGCGAGGAAACTGCCGATGTTCGACGATGCATAGAGAAAGTAAGGATCGTTGCCATTCGGATGGCCGGTGCGGACGAACCACGCCTGCAGCATCGGATTGTTGGCGGCGAGCGCGAAGAACGGCAGGCCGATCGAGATCGCAAACAAGCCCAGCAGCCAGAAGGCGTAGCCGCTGGCCGGCGGTTCGCCGAAGCCCTCGGAAATCGCCAGCGGCAAGGTCAGGAATGCGACGGCGAGCAGCACCAGATGCACCACCACCGGAATGGTCCGATTGCGCAAGGTCATCAGGTAATGCGCGTAAGCATAGCCGCCGAGCAGCAACGACTGAAAGAACACCATCGCCACCGACCACACGGCCGGCGAGCCGCCGAGCCGCGGCAGCACCATCTTGGTGAACAGCGGCTGCACCGAAAACAGCAGCAGCGCGCTGACGAAAATCGCCACCGTATAAACAAGCAGCACAAGGCGATGGCGCGCGGGCGAGGCTTCGCCAGCGGTATCGGTCAGCGTCGTCGCGTTCATGGAGTCTCCGGCAGCGATCCGGCAGCGGCCGGAGGTCTTTCGCCCGATTCATGGGCGGCGAAGTGGATCACAGCCGCCTGCGGCGGGCAACACACAGCGCCGCGCTCACGCCCGCGGAACGGTGAGAATTTGCTCGCCGCGGCGATACCGCACCGGTATGACATCGGCATGTCTGACACGGATGTCGTCATCATCGGGGCCGGCCACAATGGCCTGACCTGCGCGGCTTACCTCGCGATGGGCGGCCTGCGCGTCACGGTTGTCGAACGGCGCGGCGTGGTCGGCGGCGCGGCCGTCACCGAGGAGTTTCATCCCGGTTTCCGCAACTCGGTCGCGGCCTATACCGTCAGCCTGTTGAACCCCAAAGTCATTGATGACCTGCGGCTGCACCATCACGGCCTGCGCATCGTCGAGCGGCGCGCGCAGAACTTCCTTCCCGCACCGGACAACACGTATCTCCTCACCGGCGAAGGCCGCACGTATCAGTCCGTGGCGAAGCTGAGCGAGCGCGACGCAGCCCGCATCGGCGACTTCAACAAGGAGCTCGAGGCGATCGCCGACGTACTGCGGCAGTTCGTGCTGCGCGCACCGCCGAACGTGGTCGAGAGTTTTGGACTGGGCGCAGTCCGCGAGAGCATCAACGCGCTGACGTCGGGCGCGATCCTGCGCGGCCTCACGCTCGAACAGCAGCGCACGCTGCTCGATCTGTTCACGCGCTCCGCCGGTGACATGCTCGACGACTGGTTCGAGAGCGATCTCGTCAAGGCCCTGTTCGGCTTCGACGCCATCGTCGGCAACTACGCGAGCCCCTATGCGGCCGGCAGCGCCTACGTGATGCTGCATCACGCCTTCGGCGAGGTAAACGGCAAGAAGGGCGTCTGGGGACACGCGATCGGCGGCATGGGCGCGATCACGCAGGCGATGGCCGCCGCCGCCCGCAGCCACGGCGTCGAAATCCGCACCGCCGCCGGCGTGCGCGAAGTCATCACCGAGAAGGACCGCGCCACCGGCGTCGTGCTGGAGAACGGCGACACCATCCGCGCGAAATACGTCGCCGCGAACGTCAATCCGAAGCTGCTCTACACCCGGCTGATGGCGGCGAATGCCCTGCCCGCGCCGTTCCTCGCGCGCATCAGGAACTGGCGCAACGGTTCCGGCACCTTGCGCATGAACGTGGCGCTCTCAAAACTGCCCTCGTTCACGGCGCTGCCCGGCGACGGCGATCACCTCTCCTCCGGCATCATTATCGCGCCGAGCCTCGGCTACATGGACCGCGCCTGGCTCGACGCCCGCGAACACGGCTGGAGCCGCGAGCCGGTGGTCGAGATGCTGATCCCCTCGACCCTGGACGACAGCCTCGCGCCGAAGGGCGCCCATGTGGCGAGCCTGTTCTGCCAGCACGTCGCGCCGGAGCTACCGGACGGCCGCTCCTGGGACGCCCATCGGAACGATGTCGCAAACCTGATGATCACCACCGTGGACCGCTACGCCCCGGGTTTCGCCGCGAGCGTGGTTGGGCGGCAGGTGTTGACGCCGCTCGATCTCGAGCGGGAATTCGGGCTTTTGGGCGGCGACATCTTCCATGGCGCCCTCACCCTCAACCAGCTCTTCTCGGCCCGCCCGATGCTGGGCCATGCGGACTATCGCGGCCCCCTGAAGGGCTTGTACCACTGCGGCTCGGGTGCTCATCCTGGCGGTGGCGTCACCGGAGCGCCCGGACACAATGCTGCCCGCGCGATATTGCGTGATCACCACAGTTTGTTCGTGTGATGTTTCAAAGGCCTGCGAGCGGGGAAAGGTCTGTTGATGAGGGCGGGAAATCTCGTGGACAAGCTGTGAACAGCCCGCTTGTGTTCCTGTGGATAACTGGCTGGATAAAGGCTGTATGAATCGCTCGACAAGCTGTTTGCAGCCGGTGCATACGGCACCCACGTCCCCGCGCCCGGAAAGCCCGCCTCTCTCATGACCTCCACCCTCACGCCCGCCTCTGTCCGCGCGACCTTCACCATCGGCGATGCGGCGACGGCCAAGCGCACCGCCGATCTGCTGGCGGAGAGCTTCGACAACAACGAGGCTGCGATCGCGGCCTTCGAGGCCACCGACAAGAGCTGGGACATCACCGTCCACTTCGCCGATCCGCCCGACCGCGAGGCGATCCGAGCGCTGGTCGCACTTGCTGCGAACGACGAGGTCGCGTCGCGCATCTCGTATGAAGACGTCGCAGCCAAAGACTGGGTGAAGGCGAGCCTCGACGGTCTCGCGCCGGTTCCAGCCGGCCGCTTCATCGTCCACGGCCAGCATCATCGTGAGCTGATCGCAGCGAACCGCACCGGCATCGAGATCGAAGCCGCGCTCGCCTTCGGCACCGGCCATCACGGCACGACGCGCGGTTGCCTTCTCCTGCTCGATGCGCTCTTGAAGCAGCGCACGCCGCGCAACGTCCTCGATCTCGGCTGCGGCACCGGCGTGCTGGCGATCGCCGCGGCGAAGGCGCTGCGCCGGCATGTTCTGGCGAGCGACATCGATCTGAAATCGACGCAGGTCGCGCGCGAGAATGCGCGGCTCAACGGCGCCGGTCAGCTGACGGAGATCGTCTGCGCGCCCGGCTTCTCGTCACCGCGTTTCAAGAGCGAGCGGTTCGATCTGGTGCTGGCGAACATTCTCGCCAATCCGCTCAAGCGGCTGGCGGTGCCGATGGCCGCGCATCTCGCGCCATCGGCCCGCGTCATTCTCTCGGGGCTGCTGCCCGATCAGGCCAACGCTGTGATCGCCGCCTACCGGATGGCCGGACTGACACTGGTGAAGAAAATACAGATCGACGGCTGGGCGAGCCTGCTGCTGCGCCGATAGTCGCGTGTCAGGAGCGGACGCTACTTCGTCCGCAAATCCTTGCTGCTTTGGATCATGCGCGCGGAGCGTTCGAGCTTCGCCTCGGTCATCCGATCCAGCAACTGGAAGATGATACCCCGATGCTTCTGCGGCTTGGCGATCACGACCGGTGGCGGCGCGCGATCGGCCGGCGGTGGCAATTTCTCAAACGTGAATGCTGGCATGCCGACGCTCCCCTCTTCGTTGAGATGGAACACTGCCGAAAACGATCTTCCCGTTACCGCAGCCATGACAATTTGATGCCAATCGTTCCGGCCGCCCGGCATCGATCAAAATGTTGAGGCCGGGCGGTGGCGAGGCTGTCATCGGGGGCATCCGGGGAAGTTCCGTCAGGCGTTGCGCACATCCTGCAAAACGCATCCGCATATGCGGGATATGCACTATCGAAATAAGCATAACTCGTGCCAAATTGGCTTTGAGACGACCGCAACCGGCGCGATGGCCCGGCAGCATTGGGCGATGAATGTTCGAGGCGCATTTCCAGACGTTTGAAGACCCTGAAGGCGGCGTTGCGCTCACGGCGCGCTTGTCCGCATTCCGCGAGGAATTGATCCGCCGCCAGCTCACCGGTTTCGTCGTCCCGCGCGCAGATCAGCAGCAAAATGAGTACGTTCCGCCATGCGACGAGCGGCTGGCGTGGCTCACCGGCTTCACCGGCTCGGCCGGCATGGCCGCGAGTCTGCTGCAGCAGGCGGCATTGTTCGTCGACGGTCGCTACACGTTGCAGGCGGCGAAGCAGATCGACGAGAAGGCATGGACCGTCCAGTCGCTGGTCGATCCACCGCCGGAAACATGGCTCGCGAAGACCCTGACCGCCGGCGACCGCCTCGGATTCGATCCGTGGCTGCACACGTCTGCGGCAGCCGAGCGGCTCGCCGCCGCTTGCGCAAAAGCGGGCGCCGAGCTTGTCGCGGTCGAGAGCAATCCGATCGATGCGGTGTGGGCAGACCGGCCGCAGCCGCCGCTCGGCGCGGTGAGCATTCACGGGCCGCAGTTTTCCGGCGAAAGCGAGGCGGACAAGCTCACGCGTATTCGTAACGAGATCACGAAGCTCGGTATGGACGCGCTGGTGCTGTCGGATTCGCATGCGGTGGCGTGGACCTTCAACATCCGCGGCGCGGACGTCGCGCATACGCCGCTGCCCCTCTCCTACGCGCTGGTGCCGAAGCAAGGCCGCGCGACGATCTTCATCGATCATCGCAAGCTCTCGAACAGTGTCCGCGATCATCTCGAACAGAGTGCGAGCGTCGAGGAACCGTCGGCGCTGAGCGCGCGCCTCGCCGAACTCGCCTCGGGCGGCGCGGTGATCGGCCTCGATAACGCGACGGCCGCCGATGCGCTGTCGCGCCTGATCACAGCGAACAGCGGCAAGCCGCTGCGCGGCGCCGATCCGGTCGCGCTGCTCAAGGCGCAGAAGAACGAGACCGAAATTGCCGGCACGCGCAGCGCGCACAAGCGCGACGGCGCGGCGCTGGCGCGTTTCCTCGCCTGGATCGATCGCGAAGCGCCGGGCGGCGGCATGACCGAGATCGACGCGGTCGAAGCGCTGGAAACGTTCCGCCGCGAAACCGGCGCACTGAAGGACGTGTCGTTCCCGACGATTTCCGGCGCGGGTCCGAACGGCGCCATCGTGCATTACCGCGTCACCCGCAAGACCAATCGCCGCGTGCAGCCGGGCGAACTGCTGCTGATCGATTCCGGTGCGCAATACGAAGACGGCACCACCGACGTCACCCGCACCATGGCGATCGGCACGCCGACGCCCGAGATGCGCGACCGCTTCACCCGCGTGCTGAAGGGCCATATCGCGATCGCCCGGGCTGTGTTTCCGGACAGTGCCAGCGGCTCGCAGATCGACAGCTTTGCACGGCAATATCTTTGGCAAGCCGGACTCGACTTCGATCACGGCACCGGCCACGGCGTCGGCAGCTATCTGTCCGTGCACGAAGGCCCGGCGCGTATCTCCAAAATCGGCACCGTGCCGCTGAAGCGCGGCATGATCCTCTCGAACGAGCCCGGCTACTACAAGACGGACGGTTTCGGCATCCGCATCGAGAATCTCGAGCTCGTCGTCGCGGCCGATATTCCGGGCGCGGAGAAGCCGATGAACAAATTCGAGGCGCTGACGCTCGCGCCGATCGATCGCCGCCTCGTCGACGTGGCGCTGATGAGCGACGAGGAGCTGCGCTGGCTCAACGATTACCACGCCCGCGTGCGCCGGGAGATCTATCCGCTTCTCGATGAGGCTACCAAAGTCTGGCTCCAGCAGGCGACCGAACCGATCGCGCGCGGCTGACCGCGCCCACGAACGACCCTTCAATCAAAGCCTTGCCGGGCATGAAGGCCAAAACAAAGAAAAAACAGAGCCCCGTGCTGACGAAGACCGAAGCCGTTACTCACGCCCAACCGTCGAAGATCATCCTGCTGCTTCTGGTGGCGATGACCGGTGTCGCGCCGATCGCGCTCTACATGCTGGTCCCGGCCCTGCCGACGCTGGCAGTCACGTTCAACCGCGACATCTCGATCGCGCAGATGACCGTATCGCTGTTCATGGTCGGCATCGCCATCTCGCAGATGGTGATGGGCCCGCTCTCCGACAAATTCGGGCGCAAGCCGGTGCTGCTCGGTGGCCTCGGCCTTGCCATCGTGGCGACGATCGGCTGCGCCTTCGCGGAAAGCCTACCACAGCTGATCGTCTGGCGCTTTCTGCAGGCGCTCGGCGGCGCCACCGGCATGGTGATCAGCCGCGCCATCATCCGCGATCTCTACACGCGCGAGCGCGTCGGCGGCATGATCAGCCTCGTCATCGCGGTAATGATGATCGTGCAGATGCTGAGCCCGCTGATGGGCGGTCTGATCGAAACCGCTTACGGCTGGCGCGCGATCTTCTATGCGCTTGCCGCCGCATCGATCCTGATCGTGCTCGGCATTGCATTCGCGCTTCCGGAAACGCGGCGGCGTGCACCGACGGAAGACTCAGGCTTTCGCCGTGACATGGGCGCGCTGTTCGGCAACCGGGCGTTCGTCGGTTACGTGCTGTGTTACGTGTTCGCCTCGGCGCTGATCTTCGTATTTGCCGGCGCCGGTCCATTCATCGTCGTCAACCAGATGGGCCGCACCTCCGCCGAATACGGCGCATGGTTCGCCACATCCGGGCTCGCTTACCTGATCGGCAACCTGTTCAGTGCGCGGTTCTCACCCCGCATCGGCATCGAGCGCATGATCTGGATCGGCCTTGTCATCCAGATCAGCGGCGCGGCGCTCAATCTCGTGCTTGGCCTAGCCGGCATCAATCAGACCCCTGCCTGGCTGTTCGGTGCGCACATGCTGGTAACGTTCGGCAACGCCTTCGTGATGTCGAACACGGCCGCCGGTGCGATCAGCATCCGCCCATATGCTGCGGGCGCGGCGTCGGGCATCATGGGTTTCTCGCAGATGGGCTTCGGCTCGCTCATCTCACAGGGCGGCGCCTATCTCGGCGGCCATTTCGCGACGCCGCTGCCGATGAATATCGCGCTGTTCGTCATGTCGCTGGCATGCGCAGCGATGATGCTGTTCATCGTACCGCGCCGCCCGCCCGCCGTGACGGCGGAGAACGTGAAGAAGGCGGAGGAAGAGGAGTCGGCGTTGTTGTAGGAGTGACGGCGCACTAGCCGTTGATCAGCTTCAGCCACTCAGCTTCGGTCAGCACATTGACGCCCAGCTCTTTCGCCTTGGTCAGCTTCGAGCCCGCCTCTTCGCCCGCGACCACATAGTCCGTCTTCTTCGACACCGAGCCCGCGACCTTGGCGCCGAGCCGCTCCGCCCCGGCCTTGGCTTCCTCGCGCGTCATCTGCGTCAGCGTTCCGGTGAATACCACCGTCTTGCCGGCGACCGCGGAGTCCTTGCGCGCCTGCTCGGCCGGCTGCACCTCGATTTCCTTCAGGAGATCGTCGAGCGCTTTCACGTTGCGCTTCTCGGCGAAGAACTCGACCACCGCCTCGGCGACAATATCACCCACGCCGCCAATCGACTCCAGATCCTGCCAGGCTTCGGTCTCATGCCCCTTCCCCGCGGCGATCATCGCCTCGCGAAACGCTTCGATCGTGGTGTAGTGCCGCGCCAATAGCTTGGCGTTGCCCTCGCCGACGTGGCGGATGCCGAGCGCGAAGATCAGCCGGTGCAGCGCGATCGTCCGCCGCGCATCGATCGATGCAAACAGGTTGCGTACTGACGTCTCGCCGTAACCTTCCCGATCGGTCAGCTTCTGCGAGGACCGCTTGTCGCGTTTCTCCAGCGTGAAGATATCGACCGGCGACATCACGAGTCCGGCTTCGTAGAACTCCTGAATCTGCTTGTCGCCAAGGCCGTCGATGTCGAACGCGAGCCGCGACACGAAGTGCTTCAGCCGCTCCGTCGCCTGCGCCGGACAGATGAGCGCGCCGGTGCAGCGGCGCACGACTTCGCCCTCCTCGCTGACCACGTGACTGCCGCACACGGGACACGTGTCTGGAAACTTGTACGGCTTCGCACTTTTCGGCCGCTTGTCCTCGACGACAGAAACCACCTGCGGGATCACATCGCCCGCGCGCTGGATGATCACCGTGTCGCCTTCACGGATATCCTTGCGCTCGATCTCGTCCGCATTGTGCAGGGTCGCGTTCGACACCACGACGCCGCCGACGGTCACCGGTTTCAGCCGCGCCACCGGCGTCAGCGCGCCGGTGCGGCCGACTTGGATGTCGATCTTTTCCAGCACCGTCGCCGCCTGTTCGGCTGCGAACTTGTGCGCAATCGCCCAGCGCGGCGCGCGGCCGGCGAAGCCGAGCCGTTCCTGCCAGTCGAGCCGGTCGATCTTGTAGACGACGCCG
>JBEIPX010000456.1:0-2843 GCA_040376815.1 Bradyrhizobiaceae bacterium | reverse complement strand
CCGCACAGCGTTTCCCGCTCGCCGGATACCGCATAGATATCCGCCGCACCGACCGAGTTGACCCGGCCGGCCTGAAGCACGCGGCCTTTCGCGCGCAGCTTCTCGCCCTGCGCCGGTGCGGTCATCTTGACGGTGAAGTCGATGGTCGAGAGCGCCCAGCCTTTCGGCAATAGCGACAAGCATGCGGTCACGGCCGCCACGTCGCCCGCAGTGCCGACCATGGATGCAGGAAACAGGTTCGGCGGTCCGGAAAACCGCTCGGCGAACGGCATCTCGACCGTCACCTCGCCCGGATCGAGACGAACGATATCGATGCCAAATTCGCGAACGAACGGCAGCGCCGTTGCGAACGACTTGATATCAGCGGCGCTCAGCCGGCTTCCCGCTTCACTCATTCACCGGCTCCTTTTCGAACGCGATGGCGGTTTCACCGGCACACCGGCATTCAAGACATCCGCAAGTGCGTCGAACACCTCCGTGATCGGCTTCGCGCTCTGCTCAACGCGCGCAAGGATCAGCGCCCCTTCCAGCGAAGCGATCGTCAGCGTCGCCAGCCGGGGCGCTTCAGTGCTGGAGAATCCATCGCGTGAGAGCGACTGCACGAGCACGTCTCGCCAGCTGCCGAACGCCTCGCGCCCGGCGGCGGTGATCGGCGGCGATGCGGGCGCGGTTTCGAGCAAGGTCGTTGTGATCGGACAGCCGTCGCTGAAATCGGATTCCGCCATCCAGCCCACCAGCAAGCGTCCGTAAGCTTTCATCAGCGCTGCGGTCGACGGGTGCTGCTCGTAAAGTTGCTCCAGCGTTCTGGCGACCCTCGCCCCGGCAAAGCGCACGGCCGCCTCGCCGATCTCATCCTTGCCCTTGGGGAAGTAGTGATAGAGCGAGCCCTTCGGCGCCCCCGCAGCGTCGGCGATCTGGTTGATGCCGGTCGCCGCGTAACCCTGCCGGCGGAACAGAACCGCCGCGGCATTGACGATGGCATTACGATGCTTCGGGGCGGCAGGCATGCGCCATTCCTCGGACGATACGGGTTGCGTCGCTCTCATTTATATATAGACTGGTCTATATAGTCAAAGGATGATCCATGACCGCGCAGCCCGTCCCGCAAGGATTCGAACCCCATTTCCGCAAGAGCCCGCTCACCGAGCCATGGGAGCCGCTCTATTCGAAGCGCACCGCAGATTTCGTGATGATCGGGCTGTGGCTCGCCGAACAGCACACCAACTCCCGCGGAATGGCACACGGCGGACTGGTCACTGCGCTTGCCGACAACGCCATGGGCTTGAGCTGCAGCGCGAAGCTCGGCGGGGTGACGCGGTTCGTCACCATCAGTCTCGGCATGGATTTTGTCGGCAGCGCGCGTCCCGGACAGTGGCTCCAGGTCGAACCTCATGTTGTGAGAACCGGCAATACGATCTGCTTCGCGCAATGCCTCGTGACGGCCGACGGCGTGCCCTGCGCCCGCGGCAACGCCACGTTCCGCGTCGTCACCGCGACGGCGGCCTGATCTGCGTGAAGGTCCAGTTGCAGGTCTCGACCGCCGTATCGACGAAGGCGCGGACCTTGGCCGAGAGCAACCGCATCGTCGGATAGACGATGTGGATCGGCATCGCCGGCGGCTCATAGTCGCTCAGCACGATATTGAGCCGCCGCTTCGCGACACCGTCCGCTGCCTGATAGCAAAGCACCATGGCGAGACCGCCGCCCTGCTCGGCATACTGGACCGCGGCGTCGGCGGAATTGGTGACGTAGCGCGCTGCCTGCGTGATGCGGATGTCGCGGCCCTTCTCCTTGAAGCGCCAGTCGACGCCGGCGCCCGCGCCCGTGAAGCGGATGATATCGTGGTCCGCCAGATCCGACGGCTTCTGCGGCCGTCCGCGCTTCTTCAGATATTGCGGCGAAGCGACAACGACCCGCTGCATGTCACCGACGGCGCGCGCAACGAGGCTTGAGTCCGACAGGTGGCCGATGCGGACCGCGGCATCGATCCCGTCATCGACGAGATTGACCATCCGGTCATTGAGGCGCAGTTCGGCCGTGACCTGCGGATAGCGCTTGAGGTAACGCGCCATCAGTGGCGCCACATGTAACCGGCCGAACACGAGCGGCGCGGAGACAACCAGCCGTCCTGTCGGTTGAATTCGTTCCGCCTGGGCGGAAGTTTCCGCCTCCTCGATGTCGGCAACGATCCGCCGCGCGCGTTCGAGGTATTGCATGCCGACATCGGTCAGCGTCACCGAGCGGGTCGTTCGTTGCAGCAGCCGGGCTCCCAGATGGCTCTCCAGTCCGGCAACGAGACGCGTCACGGCCGATGGCGATAGCCGTAGCTTGCGCGCCGCTGGCGCAAAGCCCCGGAGGTCGGCAACGGTCAGGAAAGCGCGCATGGCGTCGATACGGTCCATGGGATTATTTCATATTCTGCAATAATGACATGTCAATTCAGATAATTGTGTCAGGACGGCCGCGCACCTATCTTCGGAGTTCCTTTTCGATGAAAGGTCCGCCGTGACGCAGCCGCGTACATATTCCAGCGACGTCGCCTTCACACCCGCGGTGAAGGAAATTCAAAGCCGCAAGGGCTCGCGCGCGAACTATGCCCGCGTCGAGGAGAACGGCGGCTGGCAGACGGAGGTGACGGACAATCTCGCCGAATTCATCGCCGCGCAGACGAGTTTCTTCCTCGCGACCGCCAACGCTGAGGGCCAGCCGTACATCCAGCATCGCGGCGGGCCCCCGGGATTCCTCAAGGTGCTCGACAAGACCACGCTGGCGTTCGCGGACTTCCGCGGCAACCAGCAGTTCATCACCCAGGGCAATCTCACCGAAAATCCGAAGGCGCATAT
>JBEIPX010000024.1:0-14712 GCA_040376815.1 Bradyrhizobiaceae bacterium | reverse complement strand
TACGCTCGATGGTGGCGAGGATCGCTTCGATCGCCGCGCGCATGGTCATCACTTCTGGTCCGCCGAGTTCGTAAGTCTCGCCGGCTTTCGCCTTGCCATCGGCCGCATCCGCGATCGCCTTCGCGACATCGCCGACGAAAACCGGCTGGAGCTTCGTCACACCGCCGCCGACGAGCGGCAGCACCGGCATCATGCGGGCCATTGCCGCGAAGCGATTGGTGAACTGATCCTCGGGCCCGAACACGATCGACGGCCGGAATATGGTGGCGGTCGGCACCGCGGCGCGCACGGCTGCTTCACCGGCGGCCTTGGTCTGCGCATAGCGCGATGGCGAGTCCTTGCTGGCGCCGATCGCGGAGATGTGGATCATCCGCGCGCCGGTGGCAGCCGCCGCGGCGGCAACGGTGCCCGCGCCTTCGCCTTGCACGGCGCCGAACGTCTGCGCGCCGCTTTGAGCGAGAATGCCGCACAGGTTGATGACGATGCTGGCGTCGCGGGCCGCGGCCCTGACCGAATCGGGGTAGCGCAGGTTGGCCTGCACCGCGTGGATCTGGCCGACCTTGCCGAGCGGCTGGAGGTGGCCGGCGAGGTCCGGCCGGCGCACGCCGACCCGGATGCGATAGTCACGCTTGGCCAGCGCCCGGACCAGATGCCGGCCGAGAAAGCCGGAGCCGCCGAAAATCGTGACGAGGGTGTCGCTGTTCGAGGCCATGGATGCGTTCCCAAAAAGAGCCGGCAAGAGCCGAAAAGAGAGCCGAAAAGTAAGTCGGCGTATGGCGGCGGCTGCCGCAGGATTGCCGCAAGGTTTTGCCCGGTTTCGGGCCCTTCGCGATAGTCCGCCATCCCTTCGCTGTACAGCCTAATTGCCCCGCCGCAAGCCGATTTGACAAGCGCCTGGAGGGACAATACTAACCCGCCCATGCCCAGGTGGCGGAATTGGTAGACGCGCTGGCTTCAGGTGCCAGTGGCTTAACGGTCGTGAAGGTTCGAGTCCTTTCCTGGGCACCAAATACTCTCTCGAAAATCCTGACGGCGGAGCGAGGCGCGGTTCTTCCGTGCGCCCCTCTCGCCTCTGGCCGGGCGGAACGCTAACTTTGGCGCGACCGATTCGGCCGATTTACCCAGCTCGTTCGCACCAAGGAACGCTCGCCGCATGACCATCCGCCTGCATCGTGGCGATCTGCCCGATCTGTCCCGCTATACGGATTCGGTTGCGATCGACACCGAGACGATGGGGCTGAACCCGCATCGCGATCGGCTCTGCGTGGTTCAGTTGTCCAATGGTGACGGAACCGCGGATGTGGTTCAGATTTCGGCTGGCCAGAAGGACGCGCCGAATCTGAAGAAGCTGCTCGGCGATCCGAAGGTCCTGAAGATCTTTCACTTCGCCCGCTTCGATCTCGCCGTACTCTCGCACGCCTTCGGCGTGATGCCGCAGCCGGTCTATTGCACCAAGATCGTGTCGCGGCTGACGCGTACCTACACCGATCGTCACGGGTTGAAGGATTTGGTGCGCGAGATTCTCAGCATCGACCTGTCGAAGCAGCAGCAATCGAGCGACTGGGGTTCTGATCAGCTGAGCGAGGCGCAATTGGCGTATGCCGCGTCCGACGTGTTGCATCTGCACGCGCTGAGAGAGAAGCTCGACGTCATGCTCAAGCGCGAGAACCGCGAGGCATTGGCGAAGGCCTGCTTTAATTTCTTACCGTCGCGCGCTACGCTCGACCTGAACGGCTGGGACGCCGAGGACATTTTCGCGCACTCGTAAAGCGCGCCGCCGCCCCGTTTCGGTCACACTCCAAAGGCCCATTGATTAATGAATTCATGGGCTAAATGGCCACACTTGCTGGTCCGCCCAGGGCTGCATAATTGCCGCTTTCGGCGTAGTATGTTCGCGAAGCCGGACGCATCGGAGCTTTCGATTGTCGACCCTGCAGGGGCAGACCTATCAGGCCAGCATGGAGGCGCGATTCAAGATCGCGGCCCGCCATAGCCGTCGCGTGCGGATTCTGCGCATCGCGGTTCCCGTGGTCGTTACGGTTGCGATGCTGGTGATCATCGGTGCGTCGATCTTCAATCCGTTCCGCATCCTGAAGAACTTGCCGCTCGAAGTCGGCAATCTGGTCGTATCGGGAACCAAGGTGACGATGGAATCGCCTCGGCTCGCCGGCTTCATGCCGGATCAGCGGCCGTATGAACTGCGCGCGCAGACCGCGACGCAAGACATCAAGAATCCGAAGATCGTCGAGCTGAACGCTCTCGATTCGACGCTCGAGATGGAAGACAGGTCGACCGTGCGGCTGCGCTCGCGCACCGGCGTGTTCGACAGCAAGGCGCAACTGCTCGATCTGCGCGACGATGTGTTCGTGCAGAACTCGCTGGGATATGAAGCGCGGATGTCGCAGGCCTATGTCGATCTCGGCAAGGGTACAGTGTCGTCCGATACGCCGGTCGCCGTGAAGTTGCCGAACGGAACCATCGACGGTCAGCAACTGCGGATCACCGAGCGCGGCGCCGTGTTGCGCTTCGACGGCGGCGTGGTGATGCATCTCGATGGACAAAGCAGCGGAGCTGCGGGAGCGCCGGCTTCGAATTCGGCTGCGGCAGCAGGCAATAGATAATGATGGTTTCGCACAGCCCTCGCTGTTTACGGAGGCTCGCGGCGTACAGCGCTGTGGCGCTGATGCTTGGCGCGTTGTCCGCGCCGGCCGCGCTTGCGCAGCAGCCGAAGCAGGGCGGCTCGACGGTCACCGGCGTTCCGAACGCCGTGCAGGGCTTCTCGCAAAATCGCGACAAGCCGATCCGCATCGACGCGACGTCGCTGGAAGTGCGCGACAAGGACAAGGCCGCGACCTTCACGGGCAACGTCAAGGTCGTGCAGGGCGACACCACCATGTACTGCAAGGTGCTCGTTGTATTTTACGAGCAGGGCGGTCAATCCGGCGGCGACAAGGGTGCGATGAAAACGGCTGCGCCGGGTCCTGCCGGCAGTTCATCGGTGAAGCGCCTTGAAGCCAAGGGCGGCGTGCGCGTGGAGCAGAAGGACCAAGTTGTCACCGGGGATCTTGGTATCTTCGACACCAAGACCAACCAGGTCACGGTGACGGGGAACGTGGTGCTGACGCAGGCCCAGAACGTCCTCAAAGGCGAACGGCTGGTGGTCGACATGACCACGGGCATCTCCAAAGTGGAGTCGCCCGGCGGCAGGGGCGTGTCAGGGCTGTTCAACACCTCGGGCTCGGGCCAAAGCTCCGGCGGACCGGCCGCACCGCTTGGCCTTGGCGCGTCCCCGAAAGGCGCGGCCAACTCCAACGCCTCATCGAATCGCGACTCGGCCAATCCAGGAAAGCCACTTGATCTCAATAACTTGCCAGGAGGATCGCGGCGCTGAGGTTGATGCCGGTCCGCAAATAGCTATCACGCGTCCAGCATCCGCAATCCTTGAATCCCCGTCGCCGTTGAGCTTTTCACTGTCCGATATCCTTTTTGTGCGAATGTCTGCGCGCACATTCCGGTTCGCGGATTTGGTCACGTTCGAGCGAAGAGACCGATCGAAACGCCTATGATGGATTTTCTGCGCATGTTCCGGCGGCGTGATCCGTCGCGCGGCCCCCAGGGCTTCGCGCGTCCGCAGCCGCGCCGGGACATCACCGCGATCAGCGAGCGCATCGGCGATCTTCTGAAAAGCCCCTTCCGCAACTCACAGCCGGTTGCGCGCGAAGTCGTCCGCCGCGATGACGCGGGCAGTCAGCGTGTTGCATCAGGTGGCGTGACGCCGGTGCGGCTGCCGCCGCGCGCCGGTTATCTCGCGGTGCATGGCGTGGAGAAAACATTCGGCACGCGCAAGGTCGTGCGCGGCGTCAGTCTTTATGTGAGGCGTGGCGAGGCGGTCGG
Organism: Bradyrhizobiaceae bacterium; assembly: GCA_040376815.1. Classification (GTDB taxonomy): domain Bacteria; phylum Pseudomonadota; class Alphaproteobacteria; order Rhizobiales; family Xanthobacteraceae; genus SG-bin9. The sequence goes on along the minus strand of JBEIPX010000024.1, from coordinate 10,818 downwards.
CATTCTTGGTCCGAACGGCGCAGGCAAGACCACGGTGTTCTACATGATCACCGGTCTGATCAAGGCCGATAAAGGCCGGATCGAACTCGATGGGCACGATGTCACCAGCCTGCCGATGTATCAGCGTGCGCGGCTCGGCATCGGCTATCTGCCGCAGGAAGCCTCGATTTTCCGTGGCCTCAATGTCGAAGACAATATTCGCGCCGTGCTCGAAGTGGTCGAGCCGAACAAGAAAAAGCGCGAGGCCGAACTCGACTCGCTGCTCGAGGAGTTCAACATCACGCGTCTGCGCAAGTCGCCGTCGATCGCGCTATCAGGCGGCGAGCGCCGCCGCGTCGAAATCGCCCGCGCGCTGGCGACGCGTCCGAACTACATGCTGCTCGACGAACCGTTCGCCGGCATCGATCCGATCGCGGTCGGAGACATTCAGGATCTGGTGCGGCATCTTACCAATCGCGGCATCGGCGTTCTGATCACCGACCACAACGTGCGCGAAACGCTCGGTCTCACCGACCGGGCCTATATCGTCTATGCGGGTGAGGTGCTGACCGAGGGCGACCCGGACGAGATCGTCAACGACCCCGATGTCCGCCGCCTTTACCTTGGCGAAGAATTCCGCCTTTAGCTGTTTTTTGCGGTGCGTCAAGACGTGTACAACGCCCTCGGAAGAAGATAAGCAAGAATCGGACCAGATCTCGGAGCCGTTCTTGCCATCATGGCACTGACCCAACGATTAGAGTTTCGGCAAAGCCAGTCGCTGGTGATGACGCCGCAGTTGATGCAGGCGATCAAGCTGCTGCAGCTGTCGAATCTCGATCTGGTGGCCTTCGTCGAGGAAGAACTCGAACGCAATCCCCTGCTGGAACGCGCCAGCGACGGCCCTGAGCCCGCCGAGGCAGCGGGCCCCACGGCCGAATACTCGGGTGCGGATGATGGCTCCGGCGATGACGCCGGCAGCGATGACGCGGGTGGCGGCGCTGGCGGGCAGGGTGAGGGCCTTGAGGCGGGCGCGTCCGAAGAATGGATCAACCGCGACCTCGGCAGCCGGGCCGAGATGGAGCAGACCTTCGATACCGGCCTCGACAACGTTTTCCCCGAAGAGCCGTCCGAAGCTGCCGCACGCACGGCGCAGGACGCCGCTCCCACGGCCTACACCGAATGGGGCGGCGGCGCATCGAACGACGACGGCTACAATCTGGAAGCGTTCGTAGCGGCCGAGACCTCGCTGGCCGACCATCTTGCCGAGCAGCTTGCGGTCGCCTTCACAGCGCCGGCGCAGCGGATGATCGGCCAGTATCTCATCGATCTCGTCGATGACGCCGGTTATGTTCCCGCCGATCTCGGACAGGCGAGTGAGAGGCTCGGTGCATCGCAGGCGGATGTCGACGCCGTGCTTGCGGCGCTGCAGACGTTCGACCCTCCGGGCGTTTGCGCGCGCAATCTCAGCGAATGCCTGGCGATACAGCTACGCGAGAAGGACCGTTACGATCCGGCGATGCAGGCGCTCGTCGAACATCTCGATCTGCTCGCCCGCCGCGACATCGCAGCGCTGCGTAAAGTGTGCGGGGTCGATGACGAAGATATCGCCGACATGATCAGCGAAATCCGTCACCTCGATCCGAAGCCGGGACTGAAGTTCAATTCGGTCAAGGCGCAGACGGTGGTGCCGGACGTCTATGTGCGCCCCGGTCCCGACGGCGGCTGGCTGGTCGAACTGAACAGCGACACGCTTCCGCGCGTGTTGGTCAATCAAACGTACTATTCCGAACTGTCGAAGACGATCCGCAAGGATGGCGACAAGACTTACTTCACCGACTGCCTGCAGAACGCAACGTGGCTCGTGCGCGCGCTCGACCAGCGCGCGCGCACCATCCTGAAAGTCGCAACCGAGATCGTACGCCAGCAGGACGGATTTTTCACCCACGGCGTGGCGCACCTGCGTCCGCTCAACTTGAAGGCAGTCGCCGACGCAATTCAGATGCACGAATCGACCGTCTCGCGCGTCACCGCCAACAAGTACATGGCGACCAATCGCGGCATCTTCGAGTTGAAGTATTTTTTCACGGCCTCGATCGCGTCCGCGGACGGCGGCGACGCGCATTCGGCGGAAGCCGTGCGGCACCGCATCAAAAATCTGATCGATGCCGAAAGTTCGACGGCTATTCTGTCCGACGACACGATCGTGGAACGGTTGCGCGAGGCGGGAATTGATATTGCCCGGCGAACTGTCGCCAAATACCGTGAAGCCATGCGCATTCCATCATCCGTGCAACGGCGTCGCAACAAGCAGAGCATGATCGGACATGCACTTTCCGTCCCCGCAGATCGTTCCCGCGACACCGCTTCCGCTTGACGCGGCCGCTCCCTATCTAAATCCTGTGAGCTCCCATACGACCGAGCGAGGTCCGACATGACAATTCGAGTCTCGGGAAAAAGCATCAGCGTCGGTGAAGCACTGCGCGGACGCGTCCACGACCGCACCGACGAGGTGCTCCGCAAATATTTCGACGGCAACTACTCCGGCCATATCACGCTCAGCAAAGACGGCTTCGGTTTTCGCACCGACTGCGCGCTGCATCTTGATTCCGGAATCACGCTCGAAGCTGATGCAGTTGCAGCAGATGCTTATGCGAGCGCCGATCAGGCGCTGATGCAGATCGAGAAGCGCTTGCGCCGTTACAAGAGCCGTTTGAAGGATCGCTCAGGCCGCAAAGCTGCCGCCAACGCGGCCGCGATGGCCAACCTCAACGGCGGTCCGATCGACGCAGCGAGCTACGTCATCGAAGCGATGGCGGACGACCATGACGACGAGATCACCGCTTACAATCCGGTGATCATCGCCGAAGCGACGACATCGTTGAAGCTGCTGTCGGTGAGCGAAGCGGTGATGGAACTGGATCTCTCCGGCGCGCCGGTGCTGGTTTTCCGCCATGGTTCGAGCGGGCGCGTCAACGTCATCTACAGGCGTCCGGACGGCAATGTCGGCTGGGTCGATCCCCCGGTGGTTAACCCTCCGGATCGCCATTGACGGGCCGCCGGACCGTGCATATGGTCCGGCGCCGTTGACGCCGCCGGACCCGTTTTGAGCGCAACGTTGCTACTTCGAACCTGAACTGAATTCCCGGTCCAACAACCACCACGGTCCAACCCATTCCGGAACGATCCATGATGATTACCGATCTGGTCGCTCCAGAGGCGATACTTCCGGCATTGAAAGTCACGAGCAAGAAGCAGGCATTGCAGGAACTTGCGGCGCGCGCGGCGGAGCTGACCGGGCAGAACGATCGCGCGATTTTCGAAGTGCTGTTGCAGCGGGAGAAGCTCGGCACCACTGCCGTCGGTTACGGCGTCGCCATTCCGCACGGCAAGCTGCCGAAGTTCGACAAGCTGTTCGGATTGTTCGCGCGTCTCGAACGGCCGATCGATTTCGACGCGCTTGATGCGCAGCCGGTCGATCTGATGTTCCTGCTGCTCGCGCCGGAGGGTGCGGGCGCCGATCATCTGAAGGCACTGGCGCGGGTCGCGCGCCTGCTGCGCGATCAGGACGTCGCCAAGAAGCTGCGCGCCTCGCGCGATGCGCAGGCGATCTATTCGGTGCTGGCGCTGCCACCGGCCTCCGCGGCGTAAACCCACACATGCTTACGCCGCCGATTCAACGGCGGCGTACATCCTGTCTTCAATTGATGGATGGTTGTGTTCGATCGCGCCGGCGTCATCCGCGGGACGTAAGCGTCCGCGTTGTCGCGGACGCTTGAAACTGCCACACGCTCAGTGAACGCTGAGCGTCTCGAGCTCCTGGCTCCAGGCGTTTGCGATCGCAGCCTCGCGGCTGTCGGTCAGCATGATCGGCGTTCCATCGGCCGCATGCAGCGCAAACAGCTTCAGGCCCGGCGCGATGCGCGGCGCCTGCGGAAACAGGCCGGGCACGTCCTCGGAGCGAATCTGCTTCACGTAGGCGATGTGACCTTCGCCCATGGTCGCCAGCATCTCCAGCGAGACGGGCGTGTTGTTCAGAACGGCATTGCCTTCAGTCATGGTCTCGACTCCTCATAAGTACCAAGCGGTCGAGTCCGCCCATAGTTCCCATTATTCGTGTTCATTGATGGCTATCGTCTTAACGATCCGCTCGGGTTCTGGCCTTGCGAGGTCGATCGACAGCAGCCCGTTCTTCAGATCCGCCCCCAGCACGTGCATCCCCTCCGCCAGCACGAAGGTGCGCTGGAAGTGGCGCGCGGCGATGCCGCGATGGATGTATTGCCGGGACTTGTCGTCCTGCTGGCGGCCGCGGATGACGAGCTGGTTTTCCTCAATCGTCACATCGAGTTGATCGCGGGTGAAGCCGGCGACTGCGAGGGTGATTCGCAGGCGTTCGGGCTGCCCGTCGCTGCGGTCGCAGCGCTCGATGTTGTAGGGAGGATACCCGTCGGCACCTTTGACGACGCGGTCGAGCACACGCTCGATCTCGTCGAATCCCAGAAGGAACGGACTGGATAACGAAGGAACACGGCTCATACTTTACAAAGTCCTCTCGAAGCGACTTTGGAATTGAAGGCCCTTTCGGCGCCTTCGTTCGAACGGCAAGCATCACGCCCGACGTCCGAATCGAAATATGGCGATGTTCTTCTGGCTGTTCAAGAGACCGGAAAGCCTTGTCCCGGCGGCGTTTTCGCGGCCCAAACACCTTCCGAAAGATTAACTTTCAGCAAGCCTGCGCCCGTCGCCGCCAAACAGGTGCCGCTTCTCGCGTGGCGCGCCGGCACGGATTTTCGAGCCGAGCGGCGGAGCACTGTCGCCCGCCACGCGAACAATGACGTCGCCGCCGCCATCGAGATGCCCGTAGACGAAGGTTTCCGCACCGACATGCTCGGCCGCGTCGACGGTGAGATCGAGGGCGACGCCGCCGGCCGCGGGCTCATGCGCCATCACCACCAGGTCTTCAGGGCGAATGCCGACAGTCGTTTCCGGCGCCAGCGATCCGGTGCCTCCGATCAGGCCGGCGCGCGCCAGCGGCAGCAGATTCATCGGCGGTGCGCCGATAAACGAGGCAACAAAGGTCGTCGCCGGCTTGCGGTAGATGTCGAGCGGATTGCCGATCTGTTCGACCACGCCGCCGTTCATCACCACGAGAATGTCAGCGAGCGTCATTGCTTCCAGCTGATCATGCGTGACGTAGATCGACGTCGTCTTCAGCCGCCGTTGCAGGCGGCGGATTTCAACGCGCATGGCGATGCGCAGTTTGGCATCGAGGTTCGATAGCGGCTCGTCGAACAGGAAGACTTTCGGATGACGCACAATCGCGCGGCCCATGGCGACGCGCTGGCGCTGCCCGCCGGAGAGCTGCTTCGGCTTGCGCTCGAGCAGATGGCCGATTTCGAGAATCTGCGCGGCCTCGCGCACGCGCGTTTCGATCTCGGGCTTCGCCATGCCGCGGTTACGCAGGCCGTACGCCATGTTGTTATAGACGCTCATGTGCGGATAGAGCGCGTAGTTCTGAAACACCATCGCGATATCGCGATCGGCCGGTTCGATCTCGTTAACGATGCGCCCGCCGATGTCGATCTCGCCGCTCGTGATCGTCTCGAGGCCCGCGACCATCCGCAGCAGCGTGGACTTGCCGCAGCCGGACGGGCCGACCAGCACGCAGAGCTGACCGTCACCGATCTCGAAGTCGATGCCTTTGATCGCCTCGACCCCGCCCGGGTAGGTCTTCCGCACATTGCGCAGCGTGACGTTCGCCATACGACTACTTCTCCGTCTCGACGAGGCCGCGCACGAACAGGCGCTGCATGAAGATCACGACCGCGACCGGCGGCAGCATCGCCAGCACGGCGGTTGCCATCGCCAGCTGCCATTCGGCGAGCTCATCGGTCGTCGTCAGCATCTTCTTGATGCCGGTGACGATAGTCTGCATCGAATCCTGCGTGGTGATCAGCAGCGGCCACAGATATTGATTCCACCCGTAGATGAACTGGATCACGAACAGCGCCGCCATGGTCGTGACCGAGAGCGGCAGCAGCGTATCCTTGAAGAAGCGAAACGGCCCCGCGCCGTCGATGCGCGAAGCTTCGAGCAGTTCCTCGGGGATCGTCATGAAGAATTGACGAAACAGCAGCGTGCCGGTGGCGGATGCGATCAGCGGCAGGATCAGTCCGCCGTACGTGTCGAGCAGGCCCAGGTCCGCCACCACCTTGTAGGTCGGATAGATGCGCACCTCGACCGGCAGCATCAGGGTGATGAAGATGATCCAGAACGCGGTCTTCCGGAACGGAAAGCGGTAGTAGACGATGGCGTAGGCGGAGAGGATCGAGATGAAAATCTTGCCGACGGCAATACCGATGGCGGTGATGAACGAGTTCATCAGCATGGTGCCGACCGGTTCTTTTGCGAGGCGCGATCCGCCGACAAAGATGGCACGATAGTAATTCTCGAGCGCATGCTCTCCCGGCAGAAGAGGCATGTTGCCGCGAACGACGGTGGCCGCGTCGTGGGTCGACGCGATCACCGCGAGATAAACCGGAAAAGCCACCAGCAGCACGCCAAACGACAGGATCGCGTACGCCACGAAGTCGGCGAAGGGCCTGCGCTCGACCATCAGACTATCTTTCCTTTGAGCATGATCTCATCGGAAAACCGGTGCCCACTTTTCCGGATCATGCTCAATATTGCACCTTTCGCTCGATGTAGCGGAATTGGATCGCAGTGAGCGCGATCACGATCACCATCAGCACGACCGATTGCACGGCGGAGCCGCCGAGATCGCCGCCGAGGCGTCCGTCCGAATAGACCTTGTAGACCATGGTCGTCGTCGAGCCCGCCGGGCCGCCACCGGTGACGGCATCGATGATGCCGAAGGTGTCGAAGAAGACGTAGACGACATTCACGACCAGCAGGAAGAACGTGGTCGGCGACAGCAGCGGGAAGATGATCGTCCAGAAACGGCGCAGCGGCCCCGCGCCGTCGATTGCGCTGGCCTCGATCACGCTCTTCGGGATCGATTGCAAGCCGGCGAGAAAGAACAGGAAATTGTAGGAGATCTGCTTCCATACCGCGGCCATGACGACGAGCGTCATGGCGTGGTTTCCATTCAGAAGCGGATTCCAGTCGAGGCCCATCAGCCGCAGCGGGCGCGCCAACGTGCCGAGCGAGGGGTGGAACATGAAGATCCAGAGCACGCCGGCGATCGCGGGTGCGACGGCGTAAGGCCAGATCAGAAAGGTCTTGTAGGCGGGAGCCGCCTTCAGGTTCTTGTCGGCCTGCGTCGCGAACAGCAGCGCGATCGACAGCGACAGCGCGGCGACCAGCGAGGAGAAGACCGCCGTCGTCAGGATCGACTTGTAGTATTCGGGCTGCGCGAACAGCGCCTGGTAATTCTCAAATCCGACGAACTCCGACGTCAGTCCGAACGCATCCTCGCGCAGGAACGACTGCCAGACGGCTTGCACGGCCGGCCAGTAGAAAAAGACGAGGATGATGACGAGCTGCGGCAACAGCAACAGGTAGGGAAGCAGCTTGTGCCTGAAGACGACGGTCTTTTCCATGTGTGCCGCAAATCAGAGACAATATGAGAACGGCCCCTCGATAAGGGGCCGTTCGTGCCGTCTTACTTCGCTGTCTTCTCGAACGTTCGCAGCATTGCGTTGCCGCGGGAGACTGCTGAGTCGAGCGCCTGCTGAGCCGTCTTCTGCCCCGCCAGCGCGGCCTCGATTTCCTCGGCCCACAGATCGCGCATCTGCACCATGTTGCCGAAGCGCAAGCCGCGCGAGTTCTCGGTCGGCTCCTTGTTGGTCAGTTCCTTCAGCGGTGTCTGGAGCGTCGGATTCTTGTCGTAGAAGCCGTCCGCCTTCGTCTTCTCATAAGCGGCCTTGGTGATCGGCAGATAGCCGGATTCCTGATGCAGCTTGGCCTGACGGTTTGTGTCGGAGAGGAAGGCGAAGAATTTCGCGATCCCTTTGTATTCGTCAGCCTTCTTGCCGCCCATCACCCACAGCGAAGCGCCGCCGATGATCGAATTCTGCGGTGCGCCGGCCACATCCGGATAGTACGGCATCGGCGCCGAGGTGAATTCGAACTTCGCGGTGCCCTTGGCGGTGGCGTAGTAGCCCGACGACGTCAGGAAGATTGCGCACTCACCCGAAGCGAAGCGGCTTTCGCTGGCGCTGGCTCGTCCCGAATAGTCGTAGGTCTTGTCCTTTTGCAGATCCATCAGATTCTGCAGATGCTTCACGTGCAGCGGCGAATTGAACTTCAATTCGGTATCGAAGCCGTCGAGGCCGTTCGCCTTGGTGCCGATCGGCACGTTGTGCCAGGCGGAGAACTGCTCGATGTGCGCCCAGCTCGCCCATGCATTGGAGAAGCCGCAGGTGGTGTGGCCAGCTGCCTTCAGTTTTTTCGCGGCGTCGAATACCTCAGGCCAGGTTTTCGGAATCTCGGCGACGCCGGCCTTCTTGAGTTCCTCGAGATTGACCCACATCACCATCGACGACGAGTTGAACGGGAACGACAGCATGTCGCCCTTCGACGTCGAGTAATAGCCGGTGATCGCCGGGAGGTATGCCTTGGGATCGAACGGCTCGTTCGCTTCCTTCATCAGGACGTGCACCGGCTTGATGGCACCGGTCGCGCTCATCATGGTCGCCGTGCCGACCTCGAAAACCTGGATGATGTGCGGCGCGCTGCCGGCACGGAAGGCTGCGATGCCGGCGTTCATGGTTTCGGGATAGCTGCCTTTGAAGGTCGGAACGACCTTGTAGTCGGGCTGGCTGGCGTTGAATTCCGCGGCCAGCTTGTTGACGATGTCGTTGTTGCCGCCCGTCATCGCGTGCCACCACTGAATTTCGGTAACCGCGTAAGCAGGGGCAGCGAACGCCACCAGTGCGGAAGTCATCAGGCCAAGCCCGATCCGCCGGATATTCATGAATTCCTCCCTAAAAGCCGTCAGATTGCCTGTGCGCGATAGCAGCGCCGTGTGACGGTCCGTTGACCGCAATCGTATCGGCCGCTGGTGGGCGTTGGGAAGGCCTAAATGAAGGTCAGGGATTGAGCGGGAGCGCGATCGCTCCGATCAGCTGGCACTAGGAACCGAGTTCGTAGCGGCCGGATCGCGTATGGCGAGCCGGCCGCACATATGACTAACGAACCCGTTGCCGCGCCACGACGCCCGAGGTGACGAGCTTGCCGATATCGTCCTGCGAATAGCCGAACTCTCCGAGAATCTCGTCGGCATGCTCGCTGAATTTCGGCGGCACGTGACGCAGGCTCGCCTTGGTGCGGTCGAAGCGGACCGGCGAGGCGATGCCCTTGTACCAGTCCTTGCCGATCACATCGCCGCGATGGGCGACGTGCGGATTGGCCAGCACCTTGTCGATCGACTGCACCGGACCGGCCGGGAGACCGGCCGCAAGCAGGCGCTGACAGATCGCAGCCGCATCGTGCTGTTTCAGGATGGCTTCAAGCTCGGCGCGCAGCTCGTTGCGGTTGACCACGCGGTCGCGGTTGCGCGCGAAACGCGGATCGGTGCCGAGCTCGGGCTTGCCGAGCTCCTTGCAAAGCTTGCGGAAGGTGCCGTCGTTACCGACGCCCATGAAGATGTTGCCGTCGCGAGCTGCAAACACCGAATACGGATAGAGGTTCGGATGCTCGTTGCCGGTCAGCGCCGGCGGCTTGCCGTGCATGAAGAAGTTCGCGGTGTGCGGATGCATGATCGCGAGTCCGGTTTCGAACAGCGTCGCTTCCACGAACTGGCCGAGACCCGACTTCGCCCGCTCCGCGAGCGCCATCAGGATGCCGACGCACGCGTAAAGGCCGGTCGTCATGTCGACGAGCGCGACGCCGATGCGCGTCGGACCGCTCTCCTGCGAGCCGGTCGAGGCCATCAGGCCGACCATCGACTGGATGATCGCATCGTACCCGGGATGACCGCCGTGCGGGCCATCGCCGCCGAAGCCGGAGATGCGGCAGTGAATGAGCTGCGGGAATCTCGCGCGGATCACATCGTTGCCGATGCCCCACTTGTCGAGCGTGCCCGGCTTGAAGTTCTCGATCAGAACGTCGGCGTCTTCGAGCATTTTCATCAGCACGGCGCGGCCGCCTTCGGAGGCAAGGTCGATTCCGATTGAACGCTTGTTGCGGTTGGTGCCGATGAAGTAGGCGGCGTCATCGTCGTGGAACGGAGGGCCCCAGTCGCGCGTCTCGTCGCCGGCCGGCGGTTCGACCTTGATGACGTTGGCGCCATGGTCGGCGAGGATTTGCGTGCAGTAGGGGCCGCCGAGAACGCGCGAGAGATCGATCACGCGCAAACCTGCGATGGCTCCGGTTGCTGGGAGAGTCATTGGTTCAACCCTGGTTTTTGCTGTTCAGACGTTATGCGAGACGCCGCGCATCTTGAAGCGTTATGGGAGTGAAATGTCACGCGATGCCAATGCATCGGTCCGCCGCGATTCTGCAAAGGTTTCGCGTGGCGAACCATGGATGCGCTCAGAAGCGCTTCTTGGCGAACGCACGGCCCAATCCCGGCGTTAGCAATTTCTCAAACCCAAGCGCTCGCCCTTCTTCGGCGAAGGCAGGGCTCGTCACGAGCTTCCTGTGTTTGAACCTGGCGATATGACCGACTTCGCCAGCAATTTTGCCCGGCGAGTCTCGACCGCAAATTCTGTGTGATACCGATGCGGAATGTCCGCAGGTGGTTTCGAGGGTGTAAACGATCCTCGTTCGCCCGTTGCCGCCCTAGGGCGCTGCAGCTTTCATAGGCTTCGAAGTTCGGCCTGCCGATCCGAAGCTGGCGAAGCCAGCGAAGCGTGGTGGAGCCAGGCGGGATCGAAC
>JBEIPX010000410.1:0-3257 GCA_040376815.1 Bradyrhizobiaceae bacterium | reverse complement strand
TGTCGACGCGGATATCACCCGGCAGGCCGAGCACGCGCTCGGCAATGATGTTGCGCAGGACTTCGTCAGTGCCGCCGGCGATGCGAGTCGATGGCGACGACATCAGCATCTGCTGGAACTGACCCGCCGCTTCCGCGTCATCCTTCACCAACGCGCCGGCCGCGCCCTGCAAATCCATCGCGAACGCCGCGATATCCTGCAACATCGGTCCGGCAACAAGTTTGCCGATGGAATTCTCCGGGCCCGGACGTTCGCCGCGCGACAGCGCCGAGAGCGTGCGATAACTGGTGTACTTGAGGCCGTTCGACTTGCAGGCCCAGTTGGCGAGCTTGGAACGCACATCGCGATCGTCGATGGCAAGGCCGTCGTCCGTCATCAGGTTCGAGCAGAACTCGAAAGCCTCGGCGAAGCCGGTTGCAAGCCGCGCGCCAATCGACGCACGCTCGTTCATCAACGTTGCCAGCGACACGTTCCAGCCGTCGCCGACCGCGCCGAGGCGCTGCGAATCCGGGATGCGCACGTCGGTGAAGTAGACTTCGTTGAACTCCTGCATGCCGTTCATCTGCTTGATCGGCTTCACCTCGACGCCAGGCGTTTTCATGTCGAGGAAGAACATGGTGAGGCCCTTGTGCTTCGGCACGTTCGGATCAGTGCGGGTCACCAAGAGGCCGTAGTCGGAATACTGCGCGCCGGAGGTCCAGATCTTCTGGCCGTTGATGATCCACTCGTCGCCTTTCTTCTCGGCGCGCGTGCGCAGGCCGGCGAGGTCCGAACCCGCGGAGGGCTCGGAGAAAAGCTGGCACCAGATTTCCTCGCCCGAGGCGATCTTTGGCAGATAGCGGCGCTTGTCGGCTTCGGTGCCGTATTCCATCAAGGTCGGGCCGCACATGCCCTCACCGATCTGAAACGGATGGGTGATCTTGTGATAGATGCCCTCTTCCTGATTCCAGATCACCTGCTCGATCGGCGTCGCGCCGCGCCCGCCGTATTCCTTCGGCCAGTTGAGGCAGGTCCAGCCGCCGTCCGACTTTTTCTTTTGCCACTTCTTGGCGACCTCGACGATGTCGCCCTTCTTCAGCTTGATGCGGCCGAGCGGCGCGTTGGTCAGCTCTTCCTCGAGCTCCTTCGGCGCACTGGCGGCGATGAACTTGCGCGCCTCGGCGCGGAACGCGGCTTCCTGCGGGGTATCGTCGAAATTCATGGTCGGACCCTCTTATGCTTATGCGCGACCTTTGGTCGGAATCTTGTTGAACGGAACGTCCTTGTCGACGCGGATATCACCCGGCAGGCCGAGCACGCGCTCGGCGATGATGTTGCGCAGGATTTCGTCGGTGCCGCCCTCGACGCGCGTAGCGGGCGAGCGCAGCAGCATCGCCTGGAATTTTCCGGCGAGCTCCGCCTGCTCCGGCGACGACACCACGCCCGCCGCGCCCTGAAGATCGAGCGCGTAGGTCGCGATATCCTGGATCATCGAACCGGCGACGAGCTTGCCGATGGAATTCTCCGGCCCTGGACGCTCGCCGCGCGACAACGCCGAGATCGAACGGAACGCCGTGTACTTGAGGCCGCTGTCACGCACCGCCCAGTTGGCGAGCTTCGAGCGCACGTTGCGATCCTCGATCGCCGGACCGTCGTCGAGCATCAGGCCTGAGCAATACTCGAACAACTCCGAGAAGCCGGTCGCGACGCTGGCGCCGATCGACATGCGCTCGTTCATCAGCGTCGTCAGCGAGACGTTCCACCCGTCACCGACCGCACCGAGACGCTGCGAATCCGGGATGCGGACGTTGGTGAAGTAGACCTCGTTGAAGTCGGACGCGCCGTTGGCCTGCTTGATCGGGCGAATGTCGACGCCGGGGCTCTTCATGTCCAGATAGAACATGGTGAGGCCCTTGTGCTTCGGCACGGTCGGATCGGTCCGGGTGATGAGGATGCCGTAGTCCGAATAATGCGCGCCGGAGGTCCAGATTTTCTGGCCGTTGATGATCCAGTCGTCGCCGTCCTTCTCCGCACGCGTGCGCAAGCCCGCGACGTCCGAGCCGCCAGCGGGTTCGGAGAACAACTGACACCAGACCTTCTCGCCGGAGGCGAGCGGCGGCAGATGCTTGCGCTTATGCTCTTCACCCGCGAACGCCATCATCGTCGGCCCGCACATGCCGTGGCCGATGATGAACATGCGGCTGAGCTTGCCGTAGACGCCCTCTTCCTGCTGCCAGATCACGCGTTCGATCGGCGACGATCCGCGCCCACCATATTCCTTTGGCCAATGGAGACATGCCCAGCCGGCATCGGCCTTCTTCTTCTGCCACGCCTTCGCAACGTCGAGCACGTTCGCGCCTTTCAGCGCGAACCGGCCGAGCGAAGCTTTCGCGAGTTCCGCCTCGTACTGCTTCGGCGCATTCGCCGTGATCCATTCGCGCGCCACGGCGCGGAAGGCAGCTTCTTGCGGGGTGTCGTCGAAGTTCATGACGCTGTCTCGTTCAAGCTGCCGCGTTGCGTTTGCGCATGCGATCGATCAGTTCGTCTTCCCAGTACGACTGGCTGCCGAGGCCGAGCGCGAGCGCGTTCGAACGGCGGTAATAGAGATGGCAGTCGAACTCCCACGTGAAGCCCATGCCGCCGTGCACCTGGATGTTCTGCTTCGAGCAGTGCTGGAATGCCTGCGTCGCACTCACGCGCGCGGTTGCCGCGGCTTCCGGCAGTTCGCCGGCGTTGGTCGAGAGCGCCCACGCGCCGTAGTAGCAGTTCGACCGCGCCAGGGTCGCCGAGACATACATATCGGCGAGGATGTGCTTCACCGCCTGGAATGAACCGATCGGACGGCCGAAGGCGATGCGATCGAGTGCGTAGTCGCGCCCCATCTCCAGCGCGCGGTCAGCGCCGCCAACCTGCTCGAACGCCGTGAGAACCGCGGCGCGATCGAGCACCTGCATCAGTGTCGCCCAGCCCTCGCCCGCCTTGCCGAGCGGTTCGGCTGCTGCGCCGTCGAACACGACCTCGGCCTGATTGCGTGACGGGTCGAGACCCTGAAGATCGGTGCGCTTCACGCCCGCGCTCTTCAGATCGACAATGAACAGCGAGATATCGGTTTCGCGGCCCGACGAACCGGTGCGCGCGGCGACGATCGCGATGTCCGCGATCGATCCATCCGGCACCGGTTTCTTGGTGCCGCTGAGCTTGTTCTGCGCGGCGCTCGTCTTGATCTTCGCGTGCGACGGATTGCCGGTGCCCTCGAACAGCGCCAGCGTGCCGATGGC
>JBEIPX010000510.1:0-2328 GCA_040376815.1 Bradyrhizobiaceae bacterium | reverse complement strand
TTGGATTGCGGCGCGCCGGTTACTTTCGCTGCTCGTTGCGCGTCGCCAGAAATGCCTCAACCGACGGCAGCATGCGCTTGACGATGACGTCGATGCCTTCGGCTGTCGGATGAATTCCGTCCGGCTGATTGAGCTTCGCTTCGCTCGCCACGCCATCGAGAAAGAACGGGTAGAGCGGCACGTTCCAGGCCTTTGCAAGATCGGGATAGATCGCATCGAAGGCCGCCGCATATTCGGGGCCGTAGTTGCGCGGCGCGTACATACCGGCCAGCATCACGGCGATCTTGCGCTCCTTCAGCTTCTTGATGATCGCGTCGAGCGCGGCGCGCGTGACTTTCGGATCGATGCCCCGCAGCGCATCGTTGGCGCCGAGTTCCACGATAACTGCCTCGGTCCCATCCGGGATCGACCAGTCGACCCGGTCGCGGCCACCCGAGGTGGTATCGCCGGAGACGCCGGCATTGACGATGTCCGCCTCGATCCCCTTTTCTTTCAGAGCCTTCTGGAGCCGGACCGGGAAGGCCGCGGTGACGGGAAGCCCGTATCCGGCGGTGAGCGAATCCCCCAAAACCGCCATCTTGATCGGTGTCGTCTGAGCCTTGGCGTCGGTCGGATTTGCCATCGTCAACCAGACACCGGCCAGAAAGGCCGTCAATATTACCCAAAACACATACTTCGGCCCCTCGACCAGACCGGCCCCGACACCATATGACCTGACCATGGACAGCCGCATTGAACCCTCGTCATTGGCCGGCCCCGCGCCGGACGCCGTTACAATCTCTAACGTCAACCTTTCGCTCGGCGAAGGTGCCGCGCGGGTTCACATCCTCAAGGATGTCAGCCTGCGGGTCGCGTCCGGCGAGGCGATCGGACTGATCGGACCATCGGGCTCGGGGAAATCGACCCTGCTGATGATCATGGCGGGGCTCGAGCGCCCCGACAGCGGAGAGGTGGTGGTGGGAGGCACCGCTTTCAATGCTCTCAATGAGGACGGTCTCGCCCGCTTCCGCGGCCGGCAAGTCGGTATCGTCTTCCAGTCCTTTCATCTGATCCCGACGATGACGGCACTGGAGAATGTCGCGGTTCCGCTCGAACTCGCGGGCCATCCCGATCCGGCCGGCCGCGCGGCGGAGGAACTCCATGCCGTCGGTCTCGGACAGCGGCTGCATCATTATCCCGCGCAACTCTCCGGCGGCGAACAGCAACGCGTTGCGCTCGCGCGTGCGCTTGCGCCCGATCCGGCAATCCTCGTCGCGGATGAACCGCCCGGCAATCTCGACGAGACGACCGGTCAGCAGATCGTCGACCGTCTCTTCACGCAGCACGCCGAGCGCGGCATGACGCTCGTGCTGGTCACGCACGACGCAGGACTGGCGCAGCGCTGCGACCGCGTCATTCGGCTGCGCTCAGGACGAATCGACGGCCCCGCGACCGACCGCCACTGGGTCGAAACGGCAGCTCTCTGATGAGCAGCACACCGCTCGCACCACGCCGGAACATCTCGACCCTTGCGTTGCGCTACGCCGTGCGCGAACTGCGCAGCGGCCTGCGCGGCTTTTATGTTTTCATCGCCTGTATCGCGCTCGGCGTGATGGCGATATCCGGCGTCGGCTCGGTCGCATCGAGCCTTGGCGACGGTCTCGAACGCGAGGGCCGCAGGCTGCTTGGCGGCGACGCGGCGTTCTCGTTGATCCAGCGCGAAGCGACGGTACAGGAGCGCGGCTTCCTCGAAGCCCGCGGCAAAGTTTCGGCAGCCGCAACGCTGCGCGGCATGGCGCGCAGCGGCGACAGCCAGTTCGCATTGGTCGAACTGAAAGCCGTCGACGATCTCTATCCGATGGTCGGCACGCTGGCTCTCTCGCCGGTGCTGCCAACCGCAGAGTTGTTCGCCGAACGCGACGGCGCCTTTGGCGCAGCCGCCGATCCGGTGCTGCTGACGCGCCTCGGCGCCAAGATCGGCGACAAGGTCCGCGTCGGCAGTGCGACCTTCGCATTGCGCAGCGTGATCGAGGCTGAGCCCGACAAACTCGCCGGCGGCATCGGCTTCGGACCGCGCCTGTTGATCAGCGAGGCCGGTTTGCGGGCGACGCAGTTGCTGCAGCCGGGAAGTCTGGTGCGATGGACCTATCGCGTGCGGCTGCCGGACGGGGCCAACAACGAGAAGGCTGCGCAAGCGCTGATCGAGGCGACGCGCAAGGCTTTGCCTGAAGCCGGCTGGGAAGTCCGCTCACGCGCGAACGCCTCGCCGCAGCTCGAGCGCAACATCGCCCGCTTCACCGAATTCCTGACGCTCGTCGGCCTCGCGGCGCTGCTGGTCGGCGGTGTCGG
>JBEIPX010000213.1:0-5741 GCA_040376815.1 Bradyrhizobiaceae bacterium | reverse complement strand
CGCCGCTACTATCGCCGCCGGTACTATTTCTGATCTAGATCGTGAGAATGAACAAAGCCCGGTCTGATGAACATCAGATCGGGTTTTGTTTGTTGAAGCAGGTGCACTCAGAGCTTTGGTGCGTTGCCAGCAGGGGCGTTGGACTGGCCGAGCTTTGACGCTTCATCGTCGATAGCCGCAGCGCTCAGGATCCGCTTGAAGTCCACCATCATGAATTCAGCCTTGCCGGTGCGATCGGCGCTTGCGCCCGGCGCGAGCGTAACCGTCAGTGCCGCTTCGCAGTTTGCATCCTTGGCCTCGGCGAGCAGGCCCTTCAGCGTCTTGTCGAGCGTGCCGATGTGTTTGACCGCGGCAACGCAGCTGCCCTGGCCCTTGGCATTGTTCAGCGCCAATGCCGCTTTCGGAGCGACCGGCTTGTCGAGCGCTTCCAGCGCTGTCTCCGGCTTGTATTTCTGCTTCACCGAAACGATCTTGCCGCCGCGATAGAAGTAATAGACGTGCTGGCCGCCGATCAGGGTCGGAGCGCCGTACTTGTCCATCACCTGTTTGAGCAAATCGGCTTTCAGCGGCTGCGCGGCGGGGGCGAACGTCAGCGTTCGCGAAATAAAGAAAGCGCGGTTTGCGCTCGCGGGCGACGAGAACATCATCGAGATGGTTTCGCCGCCGTCCTTGCCGTTGACCGGTTGATCGAACGTCAGCGAGGGGACATAGCTCGCCCGCGTCGACGCGAATGTCTGCTGTCCGATGTTCGGCTTGACGCCCTGGCGATCCTTGAAATGACCCTCGATCGCGCCTCTCGCCTTGGCCGCATCGTCCTCAAGCGACAGCCCCAGGATGTCCGGCTTGATTTTGCCGGAGAAGGCGGTGTCGGGCATTTTCGGTTTGATATCTGAAGCCAGTGCCGCCGGTGGCAGCAGGCTCACACATGCGACAAGGAGTGCTTTTCGAAACATTTGTCCGGTCCACAATCGGTTGAATTCAATAAGGATTGGGGCGGATTAGCCCAACTTGACCGGGGCCTGTCAACTGACCGGTTTGCGGCTTTCTGTCATCACGAAAAAACCCGCCCGGGATCCGGGCGGGTTGCACTGATGATGCCGGTCATTCTCGTTGTCACGGCGAGGACTGAGGTGGCGTGTGAAGCCGCTGCGCCATCGTTTGCGGAGGTGTTGCGCCGATGCCGTCCGATCGGAAATGATTGATCTCATACAGCAGCAAGCTAAGCACGATCAGCACGCCAAGTCCGATGATGGCCTTGGTCGGCTTCTCCTGAAATATGCTGGTGCTATCAGTGGTGCTCGTATCGTTTCGAACCGGCGGCTGTTCCAACTCGCGATTGCTCCAGTTCATGTGGTCCTCCCACTTGTTTTTAGCCGTGCACGGGTGCACGGCAGTGGCACGGAACAACGGTTCCGGTCAGGGTCATGTTCCGGCGGAGCTGTGCGGGCGCTTCGGAACAGCCATGCCAGAACAGCTTGGGCACCACAGATTTGCAGGCGCGCGCTTATTTTGCAGTGCGGTGAAATTGGGCTGTGGCCAGCGCCCGACGCTTCATTGCGGACGGATCGCGTCAGGCGACACGAAGCAAGCAATAATGGGCTTTTCAGACAACGAAATTGCCGGTTTGCTGAAGCCGAACCAGGTCATCGAATCTTGATGCAGGAGGCGGGACAACCAACATAGAATGCTTCTATCGGACTCGGCGAAGCATTTGCCGAGCAAAAGAAAAACGCGGAATCGAGAGGCGGGGATGGGAATCAATCAGGGACCGATCAGTCTCGACCAGAAATATACGCAACCATCCGGCCATATCTTTCTCACAGGTATTCAGGCGCTGGTGCGTTTGCCGATGGCGCAGATCCGACGCGATCGCGCGCAGGGCCTCAATACCTCGGCCTTCATTTCCGGCTATCGCGGCTCGCCGCTCGGCGGCTACGACCAGCAGCTTCATGCCGCGCGCCACCATCTCGATCAGTACGGCATCAAGTTCCAGCCCGGCGTGAACGAAGACCTCGCGGCCACCGCGATCTGGGGTTCGCAGCAGCTCAATCTTTCGCCCGGTGCGAAATACGACGGCGCCGTCGGCATCTGGTACGGCAAGGGGCCGGGCGTCGATCGCTGCGGCGACGTGTTCCGGCACGGCAATGCGGCCGGCTCGGCCGCAAAGGGCGGCGTGCTCTGTCTCGCCGGCGACGATCACGGCGCGAAATCGTCCACCGTCCCCCATCAGTCCGACCACGCGTTCATCTCGGCGCTGATGCCGTATCTCTACCCGTCGAGCATCCACGAGATGATCGAGATGGGTCTGCTCGGCATTGCGATGTCGCGCTACTCGGGCTGCTGGGTCGGCATGAAGGTCATTACCGAGACGGTTGAGACCACGGCCGAGATCGATCTCTCCGACGAAATGACGCCGTTCAACATTCCAACCGATTTCGAGATGCCGCCGGGCGGGCTCAATCTGCGCTGGCCGGACGATCGCTTCGCGCAGGACAAACGGCTGCAAGACTACAAGGGGTTCGCCGCAATCGCCTTCGCGCGCGCCAACAACGTCAATCGAGTCGTGATGGATTCGCCGAACCCACGCTTCGGCATCATGGCATCGGGCAAAAGCTATGAAGACGTGCGGCAGGCGCTGCGCGAACTCGGCATCACCGAACAGGTTGCCGCCAAAATCGGGCTGCGGCTCTACAAGATCGGCATGCCGTGGCCGCTGGAGCCGGAAGGCGTGCGCAAGTTCGCGGTGGGGCTTGAGGAAATCTTCATCATCGAAGAGCGCCGCGAGATCGTCGAGAACCAGGTCAAGCAGGAGCTGTTCAACTGGCGCGACGATGTGCGCCCGCGCATCGTCGGCAAGATGGATGATCAAGACAAACGCTTCCTGCCGTTCGCCGAAGAACTCAGCGTCGCTTCGCTCGCGACGTCGCTGACCGAACGCCTGCTCCGCCTCAACCTCAATCCCGAAATCGCCGAAATGCTGCGCGCCAAAGCCGACTGGTTCAACGGCCGGCAGGCGACGCAGGTGCAGGCGATCGCGCCGGTGACGCGCACACCGTATTTCTGCTCCGGCTGCCCGCACAACACGTCGACGAAAGTGCCGGAAGGAAGCCGCGCCTTCGCAGGCATCGGCTGCCACTTCATGTCGCTGTGGATGGACCGCAACACCGAGACTTTCACGCATATGGGCGGCGAGGGCGTGCCGTGGGTCGGCATCGCGCCGTTCACCAAGGAAAACCACATCTTCGCCAACCTCGGCGATGGCACGTACTTCCACTCCGGCAGCCTCGCGATCCGGCAGGCGGTCGCGTCCAAGGCCAACATCACCTACAAGATTCTCTACAACGACGCGGTCGCGATGACCGGTGGTCAGAAGCATGACGGCGATCTGTCGCCGCAGCAGATCACCTTCCAGCTTCACAGCGAAGGCATCCGCGAGATCTATCTCGTGTCGGAGAATCCCGATGCCTATCCCGCATCGACCATCGCGCCGGGCACCAAACTTGCGCATCGCGACGAGCTCGATGCCGTGATGAAGACATTGCGCGAGGTTCCGGGCTGCTCGGCGATCGTCTTCGTGCAGACCTGCGCCGCCGAGAAGCGCCGCCGCCGCAAGCGTGGCCTGATGGAGGACCCGCAGCGCCGGGTCATGATCAATTCGGCCGTCTGCGAGGGCTGCGGCGATTGTTCGGTGCAGTCGAACTGTATCTCGGTCGAGCCGCTTGAGACGGAGTTGGGCCGCAAACGCACGATCAACCAGTCGAGCTGCAACAAGGATTATTCCTGCGTGAAAGGCTTCTGTCCGTCGTTCGTGACCGTCGACGGCGGCAAGCTGCGCAAGCGCGCGCCGGTCGATATGGGGAACCTGGGCGATATTCCGGAACCCGCGCACCGCGTGGTGCTCGACAAGACCTACAACATCGCTATCGGCGGCGTCGGTGGAACGGGCGTGCTGACGGTCGGCGCGCTGCTTGGCATGGCCGCGCACATCGAAGGCAAGGCCAGCATGATCCTCGACATGTCCGGCCTCGCGCAGAAGGGCGGCGCAGTGCTGAGCCATGTGCGGCTGTCGCAGAACACCGACGACGTGCGCTGCTCGCGCATCGTCAGCGGCACGGCGGATTTGCTGATCGCGGCGGATGAAGTCGTCGCCATCGCCAAGGAGACGATCACGCTTTGCGAGGCCGGCCGTACCGCGGGCGTCATCAACACGCACCTCATTCCGATTGCCGACTTCATCCATCAGCGCGACTTCAATTTCCAGCGCCGCAAGGTGAACAGCGTGCTCGAAGCGTCGCTGCGCAAGGACTCGGTGTTCTTCGATTTCACGCACGCGGCCGAGGGCCTGTTGGGCGACGCGATTGCCACCAACCTGATGATGCTCGGCTACGCCTATCAACAGGGGCTGCTGCCGGTGTCGTCGGAAGCGATCCTGCGCGCGATCGAGCTCAACGCGGTGTCGGTGAAGATGAACACGCTGGCGTTCCAGCTCGGACGGCTGGCGTCGATCGATCCGGCGCGCCTTGCCGCGATGATGAAGGACGAAGAGGTGGCGCCGAAAACGCTCGCCGAGATGTCGCTCGACGAGGTGATCGCGCATCGCACGAAGCTGCTCACTGACTATCAGAATGCTGCGCTCGCGGCCCGCTACACCGGCCTCGTGTCGCGCGTGCGCAAGGCCGCGCAGGACGGCGGTTATGGCGATGCGCTGCCGCGTGCGGTGGCTATCAACTACGCCAAGCTGCTCGCCTACAAGGACGAATACGAGGTGGCGCGGCTCTATACGGATGGCAAGTTCGCCCAGCGCATTGCCGAGCAGTTCGAGGGCGAGTTCAAGGTCAGCTATCATCTCGCGCCGCCGATGTTGCCGGGCACCGATGCATCGGGCCGGCCGCGCAAGCGCCAGTTCGGTGCGTGGATGATGCCGGTGTTTCGTCTCCTCGCAAAAATGCGATCCCTGCGCGGCACGGCGCTCGACGTGTTCGGTTACAGCGCCGAACGCAAGATGGAGCGCAGCCTGATCGAGGCTTACGAGAGGGACGCCGCATCCGCGCTGACGGTGCTGTCGCCGCTCACCCACGATATCGCTGTCGATCTTCTGTCGTTGCCGGATCAGATCCGAGGCTTCGGGCCGGTGAAGGAGAAATCGGTCGCGGATGCGAAAGTTCGCCATGCGAAATTGACGGTGGACCTTGCAAATCCGCCGCCGCTGGTGACGCCCCAGATTGCGGCTGAGTAGAGCATGATCCGGAAAAGTGGGTGCCGGTTTTCCAATCGGATCATGCTCCATTAAAGCTGACCGCTTGCCATTCCACGTCTGACAGGCCAGACAATTCGCTAGCTAAGGCTCCAGCGGAGAAGAAGACTTGAGTATCAAGGGGAAGGCCTACATCGCCGGGATCTACGAGCATCCGACTCGTAAAGCGCCCGACAAATCCATCTCTCAGCTCCACGCCGAAGTCGCCAAGGGCGCGCTCGAGGACGCAGGGCTCACGAAGGCCGATGTCGACGGCTATTTCTGCGCCGGCGACGCGCCGGGCGGCGCCATGGCTATGGTCGATTACCTCGGCCTCAAGGTGAAACACTTCGATTCCACCGACACAGGCGGCTGTTCCTATCTGGTGCATCTCGGCCACGCGGCAGAAGCCATCGCTGCCGGCAAATGTTCCGTTGCGCTGATCACGCTCGCGGGCAAGCCGCTGACCGGAGCGGTGCCGGCCCGTGCTACTGGCGCGGAGCACGAT
>JBEIPX010000351.1:0-3975 GCA_040376815.1 Bradyrhizobiaceae bacterium | reverse complement strand
CGTTTTACATCCGCGCCGCGCAGCTTCGGCAGTTCCTCGCCCAGGGCCTGCGGCCGGAGCGCATCATTTTCGTGCTGCTTCCAATCGATACGCTGCTCTCGCCGCAGCGGCCGATCACTTCGGTTCATGTCAACACGAATGGCGCGATCACCTTCTCGCCGCGAATGCCGGCCGAGCCGCTCGCAAGCATTGTCCGGCACAGCCGCCTTGCTTTTCTCGGCTGGGTACGCAGTGGAAGCCAGAACGCTGATCCGAGATATCGGCCGGCACACTCGGCTTATCGGGTCTCGCCCTTTGTCACCGACGATCTAGAACGCGTGATGCGCGTGCTCGGGCAGAGCACACGCGATCATCGCGTGCCAATCACCATCGCGTTGCTGCCGAATCGCGAACAGATTCTCGGCAAGGCAAGCTTCATCTGGCAGGATGCCGTCACTCCCATCGCAAAGAGCAACGGCCTCGATGTGTTCGATGCCCGCCATGTATTCGATGACATCACTGACAAGTCCGGCATCTTCATGCCGGACAGCCACTTCAATCCGCACGGCAACGCGCTCGTGCTCGCCGCGCTGGGACAACATCTCGCCGCATCGGCCCGCGCCACAGCCGCCGGAGCCCGGCCATGAGCTTCACCACCACATCGTTCGCGTACTTCCTGCCGATCTTCGCTGTGTTGTGGCTCATGACCGCCGGCCGCTATCGCTGGCAGCTCGGCGTGATGCTGCTCGGCAGCCTCGTCTTCTATTCCTATAACCGGTGGTGGACGCTGGCGATCATCCTGGCCTACTGCCTGGTCGATTGGGGCGCGGGCCTGCTGATGCAGCGGACGAGGCAGCGCAAGCTCGTGCTCGCCACCGGCCTTGCCTTCAATCTGTCGGTGCTCGCATTCTGGAAGTATACGCCGCTGGCGATACAGACGGCGATTACGCTCGGCGCGCCGCTGACTCCGATCGACGGTGCAAGCTGGACGATTCCATTCGGAATCTCGTTCTTTTCCTTCACAGGCATCGCCTACATGGTGGACGTCTACCGCGGCGTGACGCCGGCGGAGACGAGCTTCTGGCGCTATGCGCTGTTCACGTCGTTCTTTCCTCATCTCGTGGCCGGACCGATTCTGCGCGCACGAGAGTTTCTCGTCGAGCTTGGCCCCGAACATTTGCCGGCGCGGCCGCAAGCGCCATGGGAAGCAACGTTTCTGATCGCGCGCGGGCTGTTCAAGAAGCTGGTACTGGCCGACACCATCGCCGCCGGCATCGATCCGTTCTTCGCCAACATTTCGGATGTGTCGACCGCGGGCGTGTGGGCCCTGCCCTATGTCTGGCTTTATGCCCTGCAAATCTATTTCGACTTTTCCGGCTACACCGACATCGCGCGCGGGCTCGGGCTATGGTTTGGTTTCCGCTGGCCGGAGAACTTCAACTGGCCATATCTGGCGACCTCGATTCAGGACTTTTGGCGGCGCTGGCATATGACGCTGTCACGCTTCCTGCGCGACTATCTTTACATCCCGCTCGGCGGCAATCGGCACGGCCCGGTCCGCGCCGCGATCAACCTGATGATCACGATGCTGCTGGGCGGACTGTGGCATGGCGGTAGCTGGTCGTTTCTGGTCTGGGGCGGACTGCACGGCGCGTTTCTCGTGATCAACCGCATCTGGGGCTCGCTCGCGCTTCAACAGCGGCTTGCGCAAATGCAGGGAGCGGCCGGGCTCGCCTGGACCGCGTTCCGGATTGCGCTGACGTTCCATGCGGTCTGCTTCGCATGGTGCTTCTTCCGGTTGACTGACATCCGGGAGAGTTTCGTCTGCGTCACAAAATGGTTCGTATTTGATCGCGCCTTTGCCGGCGGCTCCGCCGATCCCGCGCTGTGGACGCTGATCTTGGCCTATTGCCTGACCGCAGCAGTGGTTGCGTTCGCCGCAGGACGATTGTCGCTACCGGCGTTTGCAAGAACGTTGAGCTACCGGCCGCTGACTCACGGCCTGTCGTGGGGAGCAGCCGGAGCGATGCTATGCCTCGCATTGCTGCTCGCGCCGCGCGGCCAGGCGACGCCGTTCATCTATTTTCAGTTTTAGGAGTTTGAGCGGCTGGCAGGAGTGGCAGGGCTCGAACCTGCGACCCCCGGTTTTGGAGACCGGTGCTCTACCAATTGAGCTACACTCCTACGGTGAGGTGTCTATAGCCAACGTTTTCGGCGCCGTCACGCCCCTCTTTTCGGATTTTCTGCAACGAAATCTGCCTAGATCGGCGGGCCATAATGCTCGACCAGCGGAAACGGGTCGTAAAAATGGTGGAGCGCGCTTCGCCATTCCTGGTAGCGCGCTGACTGGCGGAACCCGACGGTGTGGTCCTCGAGGGTGTTCCACCAAACGAGCAGAAGGTAGCGGTCTGCCGTTTCAACGCAGGGCCGAACCTCGATGCCCCGGAACCCGGCCGACGCGGCGATCAGCGAACGCGCCTCGATCATTGCAGTTTCGAAAGCAGCACCCTGCCCGGGTTTGACACTCAGAATCGCGGTTTCGAGAATCATGCATACTCCATCTGTTCGGGACGCAAGTACAAACGCCTTTTGCGAACACCTCAACACTCGCTCATAATCATCCAGCGTTCCGTGGCGCTCACCGCCAGCGCTGACGGTTAATTGGGGGTTCACTGCGTGCCGTATGGCCACTTCATCCGCCGCCTGTCGCTTACGCATCGGCTTGCGGCACTGACGCTGGTCGCTTCGCTGCCAGGTCTGATCGCCCTCGTTTACAGCGCGATCGATCTGCGCAACTCGAAGTATGCCGAAGTGCGCGCCGAAGCGCTGCGCGGCACCCAGTTCGTCGTTTCCGAGATCGATCAGATTTTCGACGGCATCAAGGGAGTCCTGTCGGCGGTGTCGCAAGCATCCGAAGTGCGGTTGTCGGATCCCGGCATCTGCTCCGACTATCTTTGGCGGGTTCACAGCCGTCTGCCGGCGCTGACCTCGATCGTTATCGTCAACCCGGACGGGACAATCCGCTGCTTTGGCGGCGCCGCGATCGCAACGCCCAACCTCGGCGATCGGGACTATCTGCGCGACGCCATCAGCACGCGAAAGTTTGTCGTCGGCACTTATCTGAAGAGCCGCCTGTCCAACCGCAATATCATCCCGATGGCGCTCCCCATGCTCAATGGCGACGTCGTCGACGGCGTGGTTCTCGCGGGCCTCAATCTCGAATGGCTCGGCCAACAGTTGCGCGATCGCGGCCTTCCGCGTGGCGGCTCGCTTGCCGTCGTCGATCGCAACGGCATCGTCGTGGCGCGGGAGCCTTATCCCGAACGCTACATCGGCAGCCCGGTCAGCGACCAGGGGCGCGAACTCTTCAGCCAAACAACAACCGGTGTTCGGGAATACGTGAACGTCGACGGCGTTTTGCGCATTACCGGATACGTGCCTTGGCGGGAAACACCCTTCGGTCTCTATGTCGCGACCGGAATCTCGCAGCAGGAAGCATTCGCTCCGATCGAGCGCGCGGTTCGCGCCAGCATCCTGCTGTTCGCGCTCGGCAGCCTCGTCGCGATCGTGCTGGCGTGGCTGGTCGGCGACGGCATCATCCGCCGGCCGCTGATGCGGATGGTGGCGGCGGCCGAAGCCTGGCGGCGCGGACAGGAGCAGCGGCCCGGTGTCGCACGGAGCGACGAGTTCGGATTCCTCGACCAGACATTCGATCATCTGATGGAAGAGAACGCGGCGCGCCAGGAAGAGCGCGATACGGCGGAAGCGCGGCGCGAAATTCTCGTCCACGAACTCGCGCATCGGGTCAAGAACACGCTCGCCACCGTGCAGTCGATCGCATCCATGAGCTTCCGCCAGAGCCAGGGGCCGGAAGCGCTACGCGGTTTCCAGGATCGCCTGCAGGCGCTGGTGCGCGGCCATGATCTTCTGACGCAAAAAGACTGGCGGCATGCCGACCTGTCGGAGGTCGTCAAGGCGGCCGTCGCGCCGGTCAAT
>JBEIPX010000323.1:0-4193 GCA_040376815.1 Bradyrhizobiaceae bacterium | reverse complement strand
TTTTCCGTGCAATCGAGACGATTCCGGCCGCATCCGCGTTATCGGCCTGACGTTATCCGCACAAGGACAGGCCTATGACCGGGAGACATCCATGATTGATCACGTCGGCTTTTCGGTTTCCGATTATCCACGCGCGAAGGCGTTCTACACCAAGGCGCTGGCGCCGCTTGGCTACAAGCTGGTGATGGAAGTTCAGCAGAATCCATCCGATCCGCCGGCGGCCGGTTTCGGCGCGGACGGCAAACCGGATTTCTGGATCGGTGGCGAGGGCGGCCTCAACAAACCGTTGCATATCGCGATCGCCGCGAAGGACCGCGCTGCGGTGGATGCCTTCTACAAGACCGCGATGGAGAACGGCGCAAAGGACAACGGCCCGCCGGGGATTCGCGCGCATTATCACCCGAACTACTACGGTGCGTTCGTAATCGACCCGGACGGTCACAACCTTGAAGCCGTCTGTCACACGCCTGCGTGAGCGATTCACGCATCCTCGCAAACAGCTTGCGCCCGGTCAGCACATGACCGGGCATTTGCCATGTCGGCCGAACGAACCGGCTATCTGAATGCCGGCAGCACGAAAATGGCGATATTGGCAATCAGACCGGCGGCCCACACCAGCGAGCGCATTGTCGCTATGTTGGCCAGATAGCAAGCCGCGTAAGCAATCCGTGCCACGATGAAGAGTCCGGCCAGCCAGTTGATCGTGCTGATCGGCGCGCCCAGTTGCGCGGAAGCGATGACCGCGGCAGCGAAGAAGGGGAATACCTCGAAGCTGTTCTGATGCGCCGCATAAGCGCGGCGCTTGGCGCCTTCGAGCTTCTGCGCGGAATCGCGCGGATTGTAGTTGTTGCGCGACGAAGACTTTGCGTAGGCCACCAGAAGATACGGCATCAATGCCGCAACCAGAACGCACCAATAGGCAAATGGCATAACTATCTCCCCTCGCGATTGGCCACGAACGTGGCGGAGTTCCGGCACGCTTGTCAATCGACCGCAGGAACAACCGGCTACCACTGTCGTTAGCGATCAATGGCTCCGATGGAGAAGCGCGATGGCCGACGATGCTAAGAACACTGAGCATGTCTGGGAGCTGATGGAAAACATCGGTTTCGCTATGCTGGTGACGACCGACGGCGACAAGCTGCGGTCGCGCCCGATGTCCGCGTGCGTGGACCGGGAAGCGAACAGAATCTATTTCTTGACCGATGTGCGCAAACACAAGGACAACGAGATCGCGCGCAATCCCAGTGTCAATCTCGCATTCGCCGATTCGCGCAGCCAGAAATACGTCTCACTGACGGGATACGCCGAAGTCTCGAACGACCGCGCTCAGATCAAGGAATTGTTCGGCACCGAAGCGAAAGCGTGGTGGGAGGACGAGAACGATCCGAACATCCGCGTCCTGAAGGTTACGCCGGACGATGCGGAGTTCTGGGATTCGCCGGGCACCATCGTGAGCTACGTAAAGATGGCCACGGCTGCGTTGACCGGAAAACGGCCGGAGATCGGCGAGAATAAAAAGGTCGCGATGTGACGCTGCTGCCGAAGCTGGCGATGCCGAACATTCCGCCGGGTCCGAAAGATCCGCCGCCGGAAGATCCGCCGGGCAATCCGCGCCCGGAGGTGCCGCCACCTGCGAACGATCCGGTCGAACCAGCTCAGCCAATCGAACTTCCAGGCGAGGTGCCGGACGATCTTCCCGTCCGCGGGCCCGAGCGGCCAGTCATGCCGCCGCCTGCAGGCGATCCCGGCATTGGCGAGCCGCCTGTCCCATGACACGCGGTCCTTCACTTTCGATCTGAATGCATCCTGAATAACGCGGGAACACGAGCGCCCGCGCGGAACTAATAATCTCCGCAACCATTTACCTCTGCCACAATCCGGCCCCACCGGTCCGTGTTGATCGTTGCTGTTCGCTTCGATGGCCAATCATCGCGCCATCGAACATTTCTTTTTGAAATCGGATCCTCATGACAAAGCTTCGTCTCGTCCTCCTCGCCACCACCGCGCTTTCGGCCGCGTACGTTACGTTCAATGTGTCGCCGCTCCACAGCGAACCCCTGGTCCTCGCGCAGGCCGCGCCTCCAGTCGAACTCGGTCCCGATGGCAAGCCGAAGCAACCGCCCAAAGGCGCACCGCCCCCCGCCGCGCCGAAAGCCGCACCTCCTCCGCCACCGCCCGCACCTCCGAAAGCCGCACCTCCGCCGCCGCCGGCGCCGCCCAAGGCTGCCCCACCTCCACCACCCGCTCCGCCGAAGGCTGCACCTCCGCCGCCTCCACCTCCGGCTGCAGCACCGCGAGCGGCACCTCCGCCTCCACCTCCTCCACCGGCCGCGGCCCCCAAAGCTGCTCCTCCTCCTGCCGCAGCTCCGAAGGCTGCACCTCCGCCACCACCGCCTGCCGGGGCTCCGAAGGCTCCCCCGCCTCCGCCCGCCGCCGCACCTAAAGCAGCACCGCCGCCTCCGCCGGCTGCTGCACCGAAAACCACATCCACACCGCCGGCTGGTGCGCCGAAGGCTACATCCACGCCGCCGCCTCCGGCCACTCCGCCTGCGCCGTCGAGCACACCTCCGGCAACATCTCCACCCGCATCAGGCGCGCCGCCTGTCGCTCCCGGTGTGCGCGATGTGACACCGCCGCGACCCGGCACAACAACCGCACCGCCATCGGCAGCTCCTACGCTTGCACCAACGCCGCCCGCAGGCGCGGCGCCAGCAACTCCGCCCGCGTCGTCTCCTCCGGCTGCTGCTCCGCAAGGCGCTCCTGGCGCAGCGCCCGGCGTCGGGGCTCGCGAAGGCCGCCGTGGTCCTCCTGCCGGGCCACCGCCTGGAATGCCCGCCGGCACGCCTGCTTCGCCGGCAGCTCCGGCAATTGCAGCACCGTTGCCGGCGCCGCCGCGCGCCAACAATCCGAGCCCGCTGCCGGCAATCGCCGCCGGCGTTGTCGCGGGAGCGGCGACGGCTCTGACGATCGAGGCGATCCGCTCGCAACGGCAACAGACTGTAGAGGGTGGGCGCACGGTTTATCGCGAACCGGGCCGCGTCATCATTCAGGACCCGAACGGGCAATCCTTCGTGCGCCACAGCGACGTCGATCGCTTCCGCTATGGCGCGCGTGACGTGCGCGTGGTGCAACAGGGTGCCGAAACGCGCACTGTGGTGATCCGGCCCGACGGAACGCAGATCATCACGGTAACCGGCCGCGACGGCTCGTTGCTGCGGCGAATCCGCCGCGACAGCCGCGGCCGCGAGATCGTCATCATCGATAATGTCCCGCGCGGCCCGCGCGGCATCGGCGGCTTCTATGTCGACCTGCCGCCGCCGGTGCTGCGCATTCCGCAGAACCGCTACATCGTCGAGGCTGAAGGCGCCCCGCCGGAGCTGATCTACGACACGCTGATCGCGCCGCCGGTGGAGCGCATCGAACGCCGCTACTCGCTCGATGAAATCCGCTACTCGCCGTCGGTGCGCCAGCGCATGCCTTCGATCGATCTCGACACCATCAATTTCGAGTTGGGATCGTCGGATATTTCGCCGGATCAGGTGGGCAAGCTGCAAGCAATCGCCGATGGTCTCAATCGGGCGATCCAGCGCAATCCGCGTGCGGTGTTCCTGATCGAGGGGCACACCGACGCGGTCGGCTCAGACGTCGACAACCTGTCGCTGTCGGATCGCCGCGCCGAGTCGGCCGCAACGCTGCTGACGCAGCAGTTCAACGTGCCGGCTGAAAACCTGACTGCGCAGGGTTACGGCGAGCAGTATCTCAAGGTGCCGTCGGACGGGCCGGTTCGCGAGAACCGTCGTGTGACCATCCGCAACATCACGCCGCTGCTAAATGGCGGACAGGCGTCGCTGCCGCCGCCACCCCCGGGAACGGCGCCGCCACGCCCGCGCTGACGCGAGAGGCGAGACAACAAAGGCCGGGAGCGATCCCGGCCTTTGCTTTTACAGTCCTGTCGAGGACCGCGCGCTCATCCCGTCATCTGCTTCGGATCGTAGAAGAAATGCTCTTCGACGATTTCGTTGCCGCGCCAGGTCTGGATCGCGACTTCCTCCATCGCGCGTTCGACGCCGTTCTTGAACGTGAATTCGAAGCGCCAGCGGATCGCTGACGTGTCGCCATCGATGAAGATCGGGCTCAGCCGTTTGGTGAAAACCCTGGAGCAGGAGTCGATCATCGCCTTCTCCCGTGCC
>JBEIPX010000072.1:0-9869 GCA_040376815.1 Bradyrhizobiaceae bacterium | reverse complement strand
CGCCAGTGCTTCTTGACGATCTGGAAGCCGCCGTAAGCCCAGCGATGGCGCTGCTTCTTGAACGCCTCATAGGTGTCGGGCAGCAGGCCATAGCCGTAGCGGCGGTTCGAATAGTGGGTCAGCCAGCCGTGTTCCTGGATGGCGAGGCCGAGATCGGTGTCCTCGCAGATGGTGTCGCCCGCCCAGCCGCCGGCCATATCCATCGCGGTGCGGCGGATCAGGCACATGGTGCCGTGAACGATGATGGCGTTGAATTCGTTGCGCTGGACCATGCCGATATCGAAGAAACCGGCATATTCGCCGTTCATGGCGTAGTGCATCAGCGAGCGGCCTTCGTCGCGATGATCCTGCGGCGCCTGCACGAGGCCGACGCGCGGGTCGAGGAAGGCCGGGACGAGGTCCTTCAACCAGTCGGGCGTCACCACGTAGTCGGCGTCGATCACGCCGATGATCTCGGCGTCGGGCGCGGTGCGATCCATGGCGATGCGCAGCGCGCCGGCCTTGAAGCCCTTCACCTTCTCAGCGTTGATGAAGACGAACCGCTCGCCGAGCATGCGGCAGTGATCCTGGATCGGCTGCCAGAACGCGGGATCTGGCGTGTTGTTGATGATCACCACGCATTCGAAATTCGGATAATCGAGGCGGGCGACCGCGTCCAAAGTCTGCTTCAGCATCTCCGGCGGCTCGAAATAGGCCGGGATGTGGATCGACACCTTCGGGAACTGACCGTCGGCCGGAGCAGGGAGGCTCGCGTCTTTGGTGATGAGGCGGCGCGGTGCGCGACCGAAGGCGATGGTCGCGATCTCTTCCACCCGCGCCATGGCAATCAGCACAAGCGGCACGAGCAAGGTTAAACCGAGGGTCAGGGCGAACGCGGAACCCCAAACGAAGTAGTGCGCGTTCCAGTAGGCGAAGATGGTCGCGACCCATGCGCCGACTAGATTGGCGGCAGCAGCCAGTACCGTCGCCTGCATGACGGTCGGGTTGAACAGGCGGAAGATCGGCAACGACAATAGGATGCCGACCAGCACCGCGATGCCGGCCTGCTTCCAGTAGTTTTCGTTCACGACGGGGCCGGACCATGCGAATTTCGGTTCGCGTGATGCATCAAGAATGCCCCAGTAAGGTCCGACGCTGCCTTCGAAATACTTCCAGGGCTGATCGATCGCTTCGACGATGTTGTAGTCCATGCCGATGGCCTCGGCGCGGGTGACGAAGTTGCGCAGGACCACCGCCTGCTGGAGCTGGCCGGGTTCGGCGTTGCGCAGGTTATAGCCCGCGCTCGGCCAGCCGAATTCGGCGATCGTGATGCGTTTGCCGGGGAAGTTTTCGCGCAGCAGGCCGTAGATGTAGACCGCCTGGTCGACGGCCTGGGTGTCCTTGAAGTTTTCCCAGTACGGCAGCACGTGCGCGGCGATGAAGTCGACCGACGAGGCGAGCGAAGGATTGTCGCGCCAGATGTTCCAGATTTCGCCGGTCGTCACCGGCACATTGACCTGCCGTTTCACGCGGCGAATCAGTTCGGCCAGTTCCTCGACCTTGAGTTCGCCGCGGTAGATCGTTTCGTTGCCGACGACGACGCCGATGACGTTCGAGTTCTTCTTGGCGAGATCGACGGCCGCCTGCATTTCGCGCTCGTTGCGCTCGGTATTCTTGTCGATCCACGCGCCGACGGTCACCTTCAGTCCGAATTCGGCGGCGATCGGCGGTACGAGTTCGACGCCGCCTGTCGACGAGTAGAGACGAATCGCACGCGTCAACGGCGCGAGCTTTTTCAGATCGGCGCGAATTTTCTCGACGGTCGGGATGTTGTCGACGTCCGGATGTCCGGTGCCTTCGAAGGGCGCATACGACACGCTCGGCAGAATGCCGCGGAAGTCCGATGCCTGCTGTTTGTCTTGCAATAAGCCCCAGAGTGCGGCGTGGGCCGAAGCGACACACAGCAAAACTGCAACGATGACACGCATCGTAACTCAACCATCTGGGGCGGAATGGCAGGAAGCGAACCTGTCCCCGCGGTTCGTCCAAATCTGCAAGTCGGCAGCGAGAAGTCTATCTATGCCACGGGTTTTAACAACTCGTATGACGCCAATCGGATAGCGCCATGTCGTTTTCAGGGCGCGGTAAAAGCGAAACGGGGATTTTTTGATTTCGTTCCGACGGCGCGATTGTTCATCCGCCGTTCATCGGGATCGAGACGATGGCCGTCTTACTTTGCTGCGCCGGCCGGCGGGGCAGCGGCGGGTGCCGCAGCAGCCGGGGGATTGCCCGCTGCGGGGGCGGCAGGCTGGGCCGGTGGCGCGGCGGCTGCCGCCGGCTGCGGCTGGGCGTTCGGGTTGATCCAGCAGGCATGGACCTGCCGGGTCAGGCTCTCCGGAACCTTGCTGTCGATGGAGCCGCCGAACTTGGTCAGGCAGCGGAAGCTCGCCTGGACGTGGCCGCCGGGGCAGCCGAAACGATCGTAAAGGTCGAGGTGGCGGAACGCCGTGTCGAGGTCGTCGAGCCACATCAGCCGGACGAAACGGCGGCCGAGCCAGACGCACTCGGGATTGCCAGCGGGATTGTTGAGAACCTGCGCGGCTTCAGCGAACTCGTCGGCGCGCCGCTGGCCGTCCCGGGCAGCCTCTGCCGCTGCGGCCGCGGCGTTGGCCGGCGGCCGTCCCTGATCCTGGGCGCGAAGGTCGCCACTCTGGGCGATGGCGGCGCCCACTCCGATCATGAGCGCCAGTCCGGGCATCGCAATGCGCCGGATCATCTGGTTTCGTACTTTGGACAGCAAACGACGCATGTAGTCCCCGATAGTCCGGCACGGCTTGACCCATCCAGGCCGTACGGTCACCGACTGTCTGTTGCCGCCCAATTGGGTCCCGAATACGGCGGCAAGCGGAACAGTCGCACTCCAAAATCCCATGCAAAATCCCATGGCGGAGAATTGGGATTTTGTCCAGCAAGACCGGAACTTTATCGAAGCGTTGCAGACCCGGCGAGATCGGTTGATGTCGCAGGGTGACGAAGGCGGCGTTTGTGCCGGCGTTATCCCGGCGTGCGCGGTGAGAACCCCTTGGCAGGGCGCAAGTGAGCGGGTAATCGACGGTTAGTCCCGGAGGATGGAACCTATTTCCTATCGTGTGCCGCTGGCCCTTCTGGCCGTTTCCCTGAGCATCATCGTCGCCGTCTGGTGGTGGATTGCAACGCCGGTCGCGCTTGTGCGCGCGCCGATCGATCCGGCGAGCAAGCTGGAATGCGTGTCCTACGCGCCGTTCCGCGGGCAGCAGTCGCCGCTGCGCCCGGGCGTCAGGATCACGCCGGAGCAGATCAGGGAAGATCTCGCGCAGCTCGCGAAGATCACCGACTGCGTCCGCACCTATTCGGTCGACAGCGGCCTGGAGCTCATTCCCGAGCTCGCGGAGAAGGCCGGCC
Source organism: Bradyrhizobiaceae bacterium (assembly GCA_040376815.1). Lineage (GTDB taxonomy): Bacteria > Pseudomonadota > Alphaproteobacteria > Rhizobiales > Xanthobacteraceae > SG-bin9. The sequence goes on along the minus strand of JBEIPX010000072.1, from coordinate 6,449 downwards.
TCAAGGTCATCCTCGGCATCTGGCTGTCGAGCGATCGCGTCAAGACGCGCGAGCAAATCCAGACCGGCATCGCGCTCGCGAAAACGTTCCCGAACGTGATCACCTCGGTCGTCGTCGGCAACGAGGTCCTGCTCCGCGGCGAAATGACCGCGGCCGATCTCGCAGCGACGGTGCGCGCCGTGAAGGCGCAGGTCGCGCCGATGAAGGTGACTTACGCCGACGTCTGGGAGTTCTGGCTGCGCAACCGCGACGTCTACGAGGCGGTCGATTTCGTCACCATCCACATCCTGCCGTACTGGGAGGATTTCCCGATACGCGCGCGGCATGCGGTTTCGCATGTCGATTCGATCCGCAAGCGGATGGCGGTCGCCTTTCCGGCCAAGGAAATCCTGATCGGCGAAACCGGGTGGCCGAGCGCAGGGCGGATGCGCGAAGGCGCGCTACCGTCGCGCACCAACCAGGCGCGGGTGGTATCGGAAATCCTCGGCCTCGCAAAACGTGAGGGATTCCGCGTCAACCTGATCGAGGCGTATGACCAGCCCTGGAAGCGCCAGCTCGAGGGCACCGTCGGCGGCTACTGGGGTCTGTTCGGCGACGAGCCGCGCACGCTGAAATATCCCGTGGGACAGCCGGTTTCGAATTATCCGGACTGGAAGCTCTACATGTCCGCGGGGCTCGCGCTGAGCGTCGTGGTGTTCGGCCTGGCGCTGGTGACGCTGCGGCGCAAGCCATGGCATCCGCACTGGAGCGCGTGGATTGCGGTATTCGCGTCGGCAACGGCGGCGGGTGCGCTGCTCGGCGTCGCCTTCGACAAATTGCTCTACGAAAGCCTCGGCTATGGCGGCTGGATTCAGAACGGGTGCCTGTTCGCCGCCGCGCTGCTGTCGCCGCTGTTTGCCAGTCACGCGCTGATGGCGGGCAGGGGGCTGCCGGCGTTCGTCGAGCTGATCGGTCCGCGCGCTGAGCGTCGGGCGTCGTGGACGTGCTACGCCCTCGGCCTGGTGCTCGCGATCGTCGTGGTGATCGCCACGGCAACCGCGCTCGGCTTCGTGTTCGATCCACGCTACCGCGATTTCAAGTTTGCTTCATTGACCATGGCCGTGCTGCCGTTCGCGGGCTTGATGTTCTTCAATCGTCCGAAGGTGGGCGCCCGGCCGATTGCGGAAGCGACGTTCGCGGGCCTGCTGGCCGTCTCGGCCGTATTCATCCTCGTCAACGAGGGGCCGAAGAACTGGCAGTCGCTGTGGACGTGCGGACTTTATCTGCTGCTCGCCGTCACGCTGTGGCAGGCGCGGGTCGTGCAAAGCCGAGAATGAGCAGGCTGACGGCTAGTCCCGACAGCACGACGTTGTAAAGCACGATGCCGAAGCCGGCGGCGATCAGCCCGCCGGTCAGGAGCACGATCGATGGCCGCATCAGGTTGAGCGATGCGATGACGAGTGCCGCAATCCCGAACACCGAGTTCTTGAAGAGATAGGTCGCAAGGCTGCGGATCGAGCACGATGCTGTCTGTAATCCGGCGTCGCACTGGAGCGCGAACTGCGAGAACTCGACCATCAGATAGCGAATATAGAGCGCGATGCCGATCGTGAGGAAACCCACCACCAGCAACCACTGCACCTGATACGGCGTAAGGCGAAACGGAACTTTCTTCATCGGCCTCTGAACCAGCGAAAGCGCATATGACTGCGCTATACAGGGCGGACCCGGTGTTGAAAACCGTCAGTTGCCGCCGAGGAACGAAAATCCGCTGCGTGCCGGAGGACGCGCTGCAACGGGAGGGCCGACGCGGCGGCTTGCGCGCGTCTGCTTCTTGCGCGGCGGCGGAGCGGGATTCGCTGTTGGAAACTCGGACGCAGGCGCCAGCCGCTGGCCGTCGAAGAACGCGGTTTCGCAGGGACGGTCGTTTTCCGACAACGCGGCGCAAATTCGTGCGGCGGCGGCAGCGTCGGTCAGCGGGCCCGCGACGAGACGCAATTGCATGCCGAGACCGCTGCGTTCCTTGATCGCGATGACCGGGCGCAGCGGCGCCATCAGCTTCTTGTTCGACGACTGCACTGCGCGCCAGAGCGCACGCAAGCCCTCGATCGAGCTGGCGGTGCCAAGGTCGACACCGAACTCGGTTTTCGCCACGGGGACTTCCTTCACCGTGTCGGCGTCGTTCGTGGCCGCCGGTGGAATGGCTGCCGTTACGATCGGCGAAGGTGCTGCCGTTTGCTCCGTTACGGTCGTCGCCTGTTGCGCGTCGGCAGATTTCTCAGCCTCGACGGACTTTGCAGGTTCGGGCTTTGCAGTATCCGCCTTAACGGGCTCCGGCTTGGTAGGTCCGATCTTGGCAGCCTCGGTTTTGGCCGCCTCAGACTTTGCAGGTTCGGTTTTTGCCGCGTCGACCTTTGCTTCAGGCTTGGAAGCTTCAGCCGCGGGCTGTTTTGCGGAGGTAATGGGTGAGGCCTTTGAAGACGGCGCATCCTTGTCGGACCCGGCTGCGGGCTTTGCAGCGGTTTTCCCCGAATCCTTGCTGGCGTCCTTGCTTTGATCGGCGCCCGCCTGGGGTGCGGATGGAACCGCGGGGAGCGATGACACGGTTGGTAAGGGCTGCGGCGCGGCGCTTTCAGGGGGTGATCCGATCGCCGGCGCGGTCGGCAACGGCGCCGGGGCGACCAGCGTTCGCGTCTGCTTGATCGAACTCGTCACCGAATCAAGGTTCTGTTCGAGGCCGGTGACGCGCGCATACAGGCGGTCGCGATCCGCGTTCAAGGTGTCGATCGCCGCGACCAGCCGCCGCGCTTCGGTTTCGCGCTCGGTCGCTGCCTGGGCAATCTGCTGGTTCTGACGCGCGAGTTCGCTGGCAGCCGCAAGGTCGCTGCGCGTCACGCTGACCGTCTGCGCCGTCATGAACGCAAACGCCAGCGCGCCAAGCGCGGCCGCGGCCCACGAGCCGAGCTGCCAAAGCATCTTGCGATCGTACGGTTCTTCTTCCGCCAGCAAGTTTGCAAGCCAACCTTCGGCCTCGTCGGCAATCAAGCCGTCGACCATTTCGTCACGCTTCTTCGCCATTCGTCGGACCCAGCCCTCCCGCGGCCGCGCGAATCAATGCGGAAGAGTAACAGGAACCCCGTCACCGCGAGGGGTTACCGGAAACGATCCAAACCCCTTTTGCGGCCCGGCTGCGTCGGCTAAGAGGGCGTCGGGAACTTCCCGCAAAGGATTTCGATGCCCGATACGAGCAGTCTGACGATCGTGCTGGCCGCGGGCGAGGGCACGCGTATGCGGTCCTCGCTGCCGAAAGTGCTGCATCCGGTGGCCGGGCAATCGCTCCTGGCGCACGTGCTGCGCGCAGCGCCGAACGGCGCCGACGCCGCGCTTGCGGTCGTGGTCGGCCCGGACCGGCAGGACGTCGCCGACGAAGCCAAACGTGTTCGAGCCGATGCGACCGTCTTCGTGCAGCGCGAGCGGCTCGGTACCGCGCATGCGGTGCTCGCGGCACGCGATGCGATCGTCAAAGGCGCAGCGCATGTGCTGATCGCTTTCGGCGACACGCCGCTGATCTCGGCTGCGACGCTGGAGCGCCTGCGCGCGCCGCTGAGCGATGGCGCATCCGTCGTCGTGCTCGGCTTCCGCGCCGCCGATCCCAAAGGTTACGGCCGCTTGCTGATGACCGGCGAACGGCTCATCGCGATCCGCGAGGAAGCGGATGCGACCGACGCCGAGCGGAAAGTGACGCTGTGCAATGCCGGGGTGATGGCGCTTGCCGGTAACAAGGCGCTCACAATTCTTGATCGCATCGGCAACGCCAACAAGAAGGGCGAGTACTATCTTCCCGACGCGGTCGCCATCGCCAACGAACTTGGCCTGAAAGCGGCTGCGATCGAAACCGACGAGGATGAAGTGCGCGGCATCAACACCAAGGCGCAACTCGCCGAAGCCGAGCAGGTGATGCAGGCGCGGCTGCGCAGGCAGGCGCTCGACGCCGGTGTCACCATCGTTGCACCGGAAACGGTGTTTCTCGCGGCCGACACGCAGTTCGGCAAGGACGTGGTCATCGAGCCGTTCGTCGTGATCGGACCGGGCGTGACGATCGCCGACGGCGCGGTGATCCATTCCTTCTCGCACGTGACGAATGCAACGATCGGCAAGAAAGTCTCTGTCGGACCTTACGCGCGCTTGCGGCCGGGCACCTCGCTCGGCGATGGCGTGCGCATCGGCAACTTCGTCGAGGTCAAGGCCGCGACGCTCGGTGCGGGCGTCAAGGTCAATCACCTAGCCTATATCGGCGACGCGACGGTCGGGGCGAACGCCAACCTCGGCGCGGGTACCATCACCTGCAACTACGACGGCTTCGACAAGCATCGCACCGAAGTCGGCGAGGGCGCGTTCGTCGGAACCAACTCGTCGCTGGTCGCACCGGTGAAGATCGGCAGCGGCGCCTATATCGGGTCGGGTTCAGTGGTGACGCGCAACGTCCCCGATGACGCGCTGATGCTGGAGCGCAGCGAGCAGACGGTGCGCCCGGGCTGGGCGAAGCGTTTTCGCGAAATGAAGCTCGCGGCCAAAGCTGAGAAAGCGGCGAAAAAGGACAAGAATCCGGAATGAACGGGCACCTGACCGTTACGGTTAAGACAGTCTGATCGGATGCGCGTTGAACGTCTGCGTCACTTAACGGTGTTTCAATTGGCAATAATTATTGAGTAACGCAGCAAGCGCATTTCTCGATAAGAGAGACCGGCATTTGATCCGTATGCTCTTCAAACCCAACGTTTGAGTGAATCGGATTATCGGGGCAATTGAACGGCATGCCGTTCAAGAGGGGATACCGACCGCATGTGCGGCATCATTGGAATTCTGGGGCGAGGTCCTGTTGCGGATCAACTCGTCGATGCGTTGAAGCGTCTCGAATATCGTGGCTACGATTCCGCCGGCGTTGCCACGCTTGAAGGCGCGCAGCTTGCGCGCCGTCGCGCCGAGGGCAAGCTGAAGAACCTCGAAACGCGCCTGAAGTCGCAGCCGCTGTCAGGTCATATCGGTATCGGGCATACGCGCTGGGCAACGCACGGCAAGCCGACCGAAGCCAATGCGCATCCGCATGCGACGGAAACGGTTGCCGTGGTTCACAACGGCATCATCGAGAACTTCAAGGAGCTGCGCGATCAGCTCCGGAAAGACGGCGCGACATTCACCAGTGAAACCGACACCGAAGTCGTTGCGCATCTCGTCAGTTCGAAGATGGAGCAGGGCAAGAGCCCGCAAGACGCGGTGAAGGAAGCGCTGCCGATGCTGCGCGGCGCATTTGCGCTTGCCTTCGTGTTCAAGGATCAGCCGGACCTGATGATCGGCGCACGCAAAGGCTCGCCGCTCGCGATCGGTTTCGGTGAGGGCGAGATGTACCTCGGCTCCGACGCGATCGCGCTCGCGCCGTTTACCGACACCATCAGCTATCTCGAGGACGGCGACTGGGTCGTGCTGAACCGCAAGGGCGGCACCATCAATGACGCACAGAACAATCCGGTCGAGCGCGAGGTGCTGAAGTCCGGCGCGTCGAGCTTCATGGTCGACAAGGCCAACTATCGCCATTTCATGGCGAAGGAAATCCACGAGCAGCCGGAAGTGGTCGGTCACACGCTTGCGCACTACGTCGACATGGCGAGCGAAACCATTTCACTGCCGAAGCTGCCTTTCGACTGGAAGACGATCGAGCGCGTGTCGATGACGGCCTGCGGCACGGCGAGCTATGCGGCGCACGTGGCGAAATACTGGTTCGAACGGTTTGCGCGGCTGCCGGTCGAAGTCGACGTCGCTTCTGAATTCCGTTACCGCGAGGCGCCACTCAAGAAGGGTGACCTGGCGCTGGTGATCTCGCAGTCCGGCGAAACCGCCGACACGCTGGCGGCGCTGCGCTATGCCAAGCAGGAAGGTCTTCACACGGTTGCAGTCGTCAACGTGATGACCTCGACCATCGCACGCGAGAGTGACGTGGCGCTGCCGACGCTCGCGGGACCCGAGATCGGCGTCGCCTCGACGAAGGCATTCACATGCCAGCTGATGTCGCTGGCGACGCTGGCGATCGCGGCTGGCCGCGCGCGTGGTGTGCTCTCCGTCGAGGACGAGAAAAAGCTCGTGCATGGACTGATCGAAGTGCCGCGTCTGATGACCTCGGCACTGAAGCTCGAACCGCAGATCGAGAAGCTCGCGCGCGACATCGCGCGGAGCCAGGACGTGCTTTATCTCGGCCGCGGCACCAGCTATCCGCTGGCGCTCGAAGGTGCGCTGAAGCTGAAGGAAATCTCCTACATCCATGCGGAGGGCTACGCGGCCGGCGAGCTCAAGCATGGCCCGATCGCACTGATCGACGAGAAGATGCCGGTGGTGGTCATCGCGCCATTCGACCGCGTGTTCGAGAAAACCGTCTCCAACATGCAGGAGGTCGCCGCACGCGGCGGGCGGATCATCCT
>JBEIPX010000579.1:0-1662 GCA_040376815.1 Bradyrhizobiaceae bacterium | reverse complement strand
GGATCGACTGGGCCTTCGCCGAGACCAAGGCTTCGCTCGCGAAAGCGGCGTGATTGTCCTTCACCTCTCCCCGCATGCGGGGAGAGGTCGGCTCGCTTAGGCGATCCCGGGGAGGGGCTCTTAGCTACACAAACACCCACATGCCCCTCACCCCAACCCTCTCCCCGTAACACGGTGAGAGGGAGTGCAGCCAAACTCCGAAGTATTGCCTTCGCCGCAATCAGGAATAGTTCAAATGACCAAACCGAAAGTTCTCATCTCCGACGCTCTCTCTCCCGCTGCCGTGCAGATCTTCAAGGATCGCGGGATCGAGGTCGATTTCCAGCCGGACCTCGGCAAGGACAAGGACAAGCTCGCCGCGATCATCGGCAACTATGATGGCCTCGCGATCCGCTCGGCAACCAAGGCAACCGCCAAGATTCTGGAGAAGGCCACCAGACTGAAGGTAATCGGCCGCGCCGGCATCGGCGTCGACAACGTGGAGATTCCGGCGGCGACGGCGAAGGGCATCATCGTGATGAACACGCCGTTCGGCAATTCGATCACCACGGCCGAACACGCGATCTCCCTGATGCTGGCGCTGGCGCGCGAAATCCCGCAGGCGGACATCTCGACCCAGGCCGGCAAGTGGGAGAAGAACCGTTTCATGGGCGTCGAGATCACCGGCAAGACGCTGGGCGTGATCGGCTGCGGCAACATCGGCTCGATCGCCGCCGACCGCGCGCTCGGCCTGCGCATGAAGGTGATCGCGTTCGATCCGTTCCTGTCGCCGGAGCGCGCCAAGGATATCGGTGTCGAGAAGGTCGAGCTCGAAGACCTGTTCAAGCGCGCCGACTTCATCACCCTGCACACGCCGCTGACCGAGAAGACGAAGAACATCATCGACGCCACGTCGATCGCCAAGATGAAGAAAGGCGTGCGCATCATCAACTGCGCCCGCGGCGGTCTGGTGGACGAGCAGGCGCTCGCCGACGCACTGAAGTCCGGTCAGGTTGCAGGCGCCGCGTTCGACGTGTTCGTGGAGGAGCCGGCGAAGACCAATGTGCTGTTCGGTTTGCCGAATGTGATCTGCACGCCGCACCTCGGCGCCTCGACCACCGAAGCGCAGGAGAACGTCGCGCTTCAGGTCGCCGAGCAGATGTCGGATTACCTCCTCACCGGTGCGATCTCGAACGCCGTCAACTTCCCCTCGATCACGGCGGAAGAAGCGCCGAAGCTGAAGCCGTTCGTTGAACTCGCCGAAAAGCTCGGCTCGTTCGCCGGCCAGCTCACCGATACCGACATCCAGAAGGTGACGATCACCTTCGAGGGCGCGGTGGCCGAGATGAAGATCAAGGCGCTGACCTCGGCGGCGCTGTCCGGCCTGCTGCGGCCGATGCTCGGCGACGTCAACGTCGTCTCGGCGCCGGTGGTGGCGAAGGAGCGCGGCATGGTGGTCGACGAGATCGCCCGTGCGGCGGTCAGCGACTATGAAAGCCTCATCACGGTGACGGTGACCACCGAGAAGCAGGAGCGCTCGGTCTCCGGTACTGTCTATCACGACGGCAAGCCGCGCCTCGTCGACATCAAGGGCATCCGCGTCGATGCCGAGTTCGGCAAGTCGATGATCTACGTCACCAACGAGGACAAGCCGGGCTTTATCGGCAAGTTCGCCTCGCTGCT
>JBEIPX010000321.1:0-4218 GCA_040376815.1 Bradyrhizobiaceae bacterium | reverse complement strand
CTTTGATTTTTCAGCCTCGGCTGGCGGAGCAGCCGGTGTCTGCGGCTGGGTCTGCGGTAAGGCATCGGCCGTGCGCGTCCGGCGCGCATCGGCAACCGGCCGTCTCGCCTTCCGGCGCGGCAGGCTGTCGAGATAGCGCTGACTGATCACATCGTCATGGAGCGCGTAACCTCCATGGAGCGCATAGCCGCCACGGGTCACGAAGCCGCGCCGCGGCTCGTCGAGCCGCAGCACCCCGTCGGGACCCGGAATCATGATTGCCGGGCCGTACAGCATCGGCTGAGCCGAGGCAGACGCAATCATCGCGAGACCGCTCAACGCGATCACGCACGACGCCGTCCTCAATCGCCCACCTGATGCCATCACCCCTCCTGTCAGACGTCGGGCCGGTACGCTTTACGCTTCGATGCCAACGCGTCGGCGAGAAGTTCGATCCGGTCCTGCCCCCAGAACACCTCGCCATCGAGCACGTAGGCGGGCGAGCCGAACACATCCGCCGCGATCGCGTCTTCCCGGTTCTTCTCGTACGCCTTGCCGATCGAATCCGACGCCGACTGCTCGACGAGCTTCGCTCCGGGCAATCCGCCTTCGTTCGCAAGCTGGGTGACGACCGCCGCGTCGCCGACATTGAGCTGCTTTTCCCACGATGCCGCGAAGGCCAGCCGCATGAAGGGCTCCGGGTCCTGACCGTTGGCGAGTGCCGCGAGCACGACGCCGTCGGCGATCCGCGCGTTGTAGGGCCAGTTATCGGGCTTCAGATGAAAGTTGAGGCCGCGCTTCTCGCGCCAGCGCTGCAGCTCGAGCATCCGGTAACGCTGGCGCACCGGATGACGTTTGCCGAGCGGCAGTCCACCGGTCTCCGCGAACAATTCGCCGAGAACGACCGGCTTGTAGTTGACGGAAGCGCCGTGTTTGCGCGCGATACCCATGAACAGGTCGTGGCCGATGTAGGCCCATGGCGATACCAGCGAGAAGTAGTAGTCGATCTGTCGGGCCATTCCTGCTCCATCTATACGCGCGGCATATTCTGCGCGGCACTATCCCAACAAACGCATGCGCTCTTTTCAAGCAAGGCGAAAGCGGCTGACGCGAAACTGACCGCGGAAAATCGCACTGATTCTGGGACAAAAATCCGCCAGAATGCGGCCAGGTCACGATCTGCCCTGCCAACGCTCGCCTGCGATGCCGGTCAGGTCAGATTGCAATGCAGCGATGACGCCTCGACGTCCTCATGCGCCGATGTCGCGGCCCGCCTTTTCTCCAATAATTCCAATTGCATAGAGCGGTTCAAAGCTCTTCAACTTTGCTTGACTTGGTTAAGGTCGGTCAGTATGGTCCGCGCGGTTTTGTGGGCGACGGGGCGTTTCTACTGGTTTTACGGGCATTTTCGAGGTGTCGACGGTCATGACTGACGGCACAAACGGCAATGACCCTAACAAAAAACCACAAGGCAAACCGCCCGCCGATGAAGCCGCGCTTTCCGAAAGACTGACGCGCCTGGACCAGCAGCTCTCCGATGTCCGGAAGATCCGCAGGGACCAGAGCAGCCAATCGGAAGATGGGCAGAAAAACGCAACGGCCAGCGCATCGGCGATGGCCCGCGGTTTCCGCCTCTCGTCCGAATTGGTGGCCGGCGTTGTTGTCGGAGGAGTGATCGGCTGGGGCTTCGACCGTTTGCTGTCGACTTCGCCTTGGGGCCTGATCGTGTTTTTCCTGCTCGGCTTTGCGGCGGGCGTGATCAACGTGATGCGGGCCGCTGGTGTTGCATCCGAACGTTCACTCGACTAACGGACGAGCGCGAACCGCCAGTTTTGACCGCCGGCAGAGCCGGCCGACGACGAAAGACGTAAGTGGATGGCCGATCCGATCCATCAATTCGAGATCCAGAAGATCTTCACCCTGGGCCACATCGGTGGCCAGGAGATCGCCTTCACCAACTCCTCCGCCTACATGTTCGGCGCGGTGGCTGTCGTGTCGCTTCTGATGATCGGCGGCACCGCCGGCCGTCACCTGATTCCGACCCGCATCCAGTCGGTGGCGGAGCTGTCCTACGAATTCGTGGCCGATACGCTGCGCTCGAGCGTCGGCGACGAGGGGATGAAGTTCTTCCCGTTCGTGTTCTCGCTGTTCATGTTCATCCTGACGGCGAACCTGATCGGCATCGTTCCCTACACTTTCACCGTCACCAGCCACCTTATCGTGACGCTGGCGCTAGCGCTGATGGTGTTCCTCACCGTTCTGCTCTACGGCATCTACAAGAACGGCTTTAAATTCTTCAAGCTGTTCGTGCCGCACGGCATTCCGATCTACATCCTGCCGCTGATCATGGTGATCGAGGTCATCTCGTTCCTGTCGCGCCCGGTGTCGCACTCGGTGCGTCTGTTCGCCAACATGCTGGCCGGTCACATCACGCTGAAAGTGTTCGCGGGCTTCGTCACGTCGCTGTCGGCGCTCGGCGCGGTCGGCATCTTCGGCGCGGTGCTGCCGCTCGCCATGACGACGGCGCTGACCGGCCTCGAACTGCTGGTCGCGTTCCTCCAGGCCTACGTCTTCACCATTCTTACCTGCATCTATCTCAACGACGCGCTGCATCCGGGACACTGACGCAGCGCCCGGACAGATCGACAGACTTCCATCACCTCAAACAACCGATCTAACTTTAAGGAGTTCACCATGGATCCAGTAGCAGCAAAGTACATCGGCGCCGGTCTCGCCACCCTCGGCATGGGCGGTGCGGGCGTGGGCGTCGGCATGATCTTCAGCCAGTTCCTCAACGGCGCGCTGCGCAACCCGTCGGCAGCCCAGGGCCAGTTCGCCAACCTGATCTTCGGCTTCGCCGTGACCGAAGCGCTCGGCATCTTCTCGCTGCTGATCGCGCTCTTGCTCCTGTTCGCCGTCTGATATCGCGGTGATACCCGGGGTGCGGCCGTCACAGGCCGCATCCGCAAGACTTCACTTCAAGGAGACGTCCGTGGCGTCAGGTCAGGACAAATCGAAGACCGGTGCTCACACCGCGGCTGATGGCGGCGCGAAGGGTGCATTTCCACCCTTCCAGAAGGAGACGTTTGCGTCGCAGCTCGTCTCGTTCTTCATCGCCTTCGCCCTGCTGTACTTCATCGTCTCGAAGATCGCGCTGCCGCGCGTCGGGAAGCTTCTCGGCGATCGTCAGGGCAAGATCGACAACGATCTGGCCGAAGCGCAGAAGTTTAAGGACGAATCCGACGCGGCGCTCGCTGCGTACGAAAAGGAACTTGCCGACGCCCGCGCACGCGCGCAGACGATCGGCGCGGAAACCCGCGACAAGCTCGCCGCACAGGCAGAGAGCGAGCGCAAGGCGCTCGAAGGCAGCCTCACCGCCAAGCTCGCGCAGGCCGAGAAGACAATCGCCCAGACCCGCTCGACCGCGATGAGCAACGTCTCGTCGATCGCCGCCGACGCCGCTACCGCGATCGTGCAGCGCCTCACCGGCGCCCAGCCCGATGCCAAGACGGTCGAGAGCGCCGTCAGCGCAGCAATCAAGGGATAAGCGCCATGTTCAGTGCTGAATTCTGGGTTGCCGTATCCTTCCTCATTCTCATGGGGATCTTCGGCTGGATGGGTGTTCACCGCACCATCATTCAGGCGCTCGACAAACGCAGCGGCCGCATCAAGGACGAACTCACCGACGCGCGCCGTCTGAAGGAAGAGGCCGCAAAGCTCGTCGAGGAATACCGCTCGCGCCGCGCCGCCGCCGAGCGCGAAGCGCAGGACATCGTCGCAAACGCCAAGGCGGACGCCGAGCGCGTCGCCGCCGAGACGAAGGCGAAGATGGAAGATTTCGTCGCTCGCCGCACCAAGTCGGCCGAGACGAAGATCGCGCTGGCCGAAGCGCAGGCCCTCGCCGACGTTCGTGCGGCTGCGGCCGATGCCGCGGTTGCTGCCGCTGCGCAGATCATGGCGCAGACGGTCAAGGGCTCGGTCGCCGACGACCTTCTGACCAAGGGCATCACCGAGGTTCGCGCCAAGCTGAACTGACCGGCGAAGACTAGATCAAACTAAAAGCCCCGCAGCATCGCTGCGGGGCTTTTAGTTTGTACAGCGATGATTGGACTACTTCCGTTTCGAGTTTCGCGCACGCGGCTCCGGCCGCAGGCCTGCCGGATCGAACCCGATGTAGAAGATATACTCGGATGCCGACGGCGGCGGCGCCGGATAGACGATATCCTCGGCGACGAAGCT
>JBEIPX010000303.1:0-4414 GCA_040376815.1 Bradyrhizobiaceae bacterium | reverse complement strand
CGGCGCCGCGCTGATGCGCGTGCAGAAACTGCCGCTGGGCCTCGGCTCCATTGCGATCAGCAAATGGGGACCGATGCTGAAGCACAGCACGCGGCCGGACCGCGACAGCATCTACCGCGGAATGATCGCGGCGCTTGTCGAGGAGTATGCCGACCGGCGCGGCGTGATGCTGTCCGTGCTTCCGCGCGCCGCAACGGCCGTCGAGAACGAGGAACTCGCGATCCTCAAGGACATGGGATTTCAGGAGGGATCGAACGTTCCCTTCCCCAATCGCTATCTGGTCAACCTGCAAATCTCCGAGGCCGAGCAGCGCGCGAGCTTCGAACAGAAGTGGCGCTACCACCTGAAACGTTCCGAGAGCGCGGGCCTGACGTTCGAGCACGCCCCGGAAACCGCCATCGGCGATTTCACGCGCCTTTATGAGGCGATGAGTTCGCGCAAGAAATTTCCGGACTATTCGGCATTCCAGACACTTCCCCCGTTGATGCAGATGCCCGAGCGCGCGTTGCGGCCGGAGCTCTTCTTCGTCCGCAAGGGCGACGAGCTTGTTGCCGGCGCAGTCATCTTCAAGGCCGGCGATACCGCCACCTATCTCTACGGCGCGACGAACGAGCAGGCGCTGCCGCTGCGCGCGGGTTATTTCCTGCACTGGCACATCATTCGCTGGCTGAAGCAGAACACATCCGCGCGCTGGTACGATCTCGGCGGCAGCGATGGTTTTCACGGGCTGCATCAGTTCAAGAAGGGCATGGTCGGCGATGCCGGCGCCATCTCACCGTTGCCGCCGATGATGAACTATGCGTCCAGCCGCCGCGCGCTCGCAATCGGGAAGATCGCGTTCGCCGCCCGCGACTTCGTCCTCGACGGCCGCCACCGGATCCGTCTGGCATTGAGCGGACTTGCACGTCCAGATCAGGTCCGCGAGACGGGAGACAGCTGATGTCGCTCGTGGCGCGGCTTGCAACGCGATCCGCTGCCCTGCTCGGCATGCGGCTCGCCGGCGCCGCGCTCATTTTCGGAATGCAGGCCGCGATAGCGCGGTTGTGGGGTGCCGAACTGCTCGGCCAGTACATCCTGATCATTGCCTGCGTGAACCTGATCGCCGTGATCATGCCGCTCGGCTTCCAGGTGATTGGCAACTACTTCGCATCCGAATACAGCGCGCACGGGCAAGGTGCATCGCTGCGGCGCTTTGCGCTGCGTGCCTATATCCACATCGGCCTCGGAACTGCCTTGGCATTTGCGGTTGTGCCCTTCATCGGCGCACGTATGTTCGGCCCAGCCGCGAACGTGCCGGGCGTCCTGACCCCGGCGATCCTGCTCGCGGCCGCCACCGCCGCAATCTTCGTCAACGGCGCGCTGCTGGTGGGTCTGAAACGGCCGATGGCGGGCTTCGCCGCCGACACGCTGCTGCGGCCGGTCGGCACCATCGCCGCATTCGCCGTTGCCTACGCCGTGGCGCAGGCCGACGCGCGGCTCGCGACATTGCTCAGCGGCACGGCGCTTGTCTGCATCGTCATCGCGGGGCTGCATGCTCGCGTGCTGCTGACCGAGCTGCGAAAGCTTCCCGCGGGCGGCGACGATCGCCAGCGCGAACCGCGCCGCTGGTGGACCCTGGCCCTGCCATGGACCGTCCTTGCGCTCGCGACGGACTTCTTCTTCGACATCGATCTTGTCCTACTCGCACACATGATGAGCACCGAGGACCTCGCCGTCTTCGGCGTGTGCACGCGCATCTTCTCGCTCATCGCGTTCGGCGTCGCCGCCATCCACGCCGTGACGATGCCGGACGCCTTCGAAACGCGGCGTCAGCACGGCGATGCGCATTTCCACAGCAAACTTGCGGAAGCCAACCTGCTGGCGACGGCGCTCGCTGTCCTTGCGGCCTGCGCCATGACCCAGTCGGGCCCGTTGCTTGCGCTGTTCGGTCCTGCATTCGCGAAAGGCGCGATCCCGCTGGCGATCCTGTGTCTCGGTCTTGTCGCTCGCTCCGTCGCGGGACCGGCCGCGCTCGTCCTGTCCTTGCACGATCGTCCTTACGCGAGCCTGCCGGCCGTCGCGCTGGGATTGCTCACGCTCGTGTTCTGCAATATCTGGCTGGTTCCGGCGTTCGGACTGATCGGCGCAGCGACCGCCGCCACGATCGCGATGACTGTCTGGTCCGCCGCACAATGGCTCACCGCCTGGCGGCATACGTCGGTCGATGTCTCGGTCTGGCCGAAACTGCGCGAGCTGCTCCGCTAGTCGCGCCCAAGCGCCTGCCGCAGTTTCAACCGCAGCATCGTCAGCCGCCCGACATCGAGCGGCGGATCGTAGACGTCGATCGTCCGGTTGAACGGCCGCTCCATCAGCACGTAGTCCTGTCCGAACATGTGGTTCGGCAATACCGCCACGCGCTTGAAACCGAAATGCGCGTTGACCGCTTCGGCGGCGGCATTCTCGGGCCGCACCAGCGCGATCGTCTTGTGGAAACGGTTGTTGTCCCAGCGGCGGACGAGAAAGCCCACCGCGGCCACTGCGATCGCGGTCTGGCGGAAACGCGGATGGATATAGATCCAGCTCGCCCACAGCACGCCGCAATCCGGGATCGTAACAATGAAACCCGCGAACTCGCCCTTGAACATCACCACCGGAACGAACCACGGATCGGCCGCGATCAGCGCGCGCAGGACATTCTCGTTCAGCCGCGCCTTTTCGAACGCCTTGAATTTGGCGTTGTAGAACGGCGAGGCGTCGATCGCCTCGCAGATGCAGGCCCTGATCTGCCCGATGTCGCCGGGCTCCGCGGCGCGGATGACGCGCCCGCCGCCGATCTGCACGGATTTGTCCGCATCACGCATGATTCATGTGATAGCTGACTCGGCGCGGCATGGGAAATACGGGCCCGTCTCCACACGGTGCGCACGGAGTAGCGAACGATGAACGGCGAACGTCAATTCTGGATGCGGATTGCGGTATGTCTCGCAGGGCTGATGGGCGCCGCCGGCATGGTGCTGGCCGCCGCAGCCGCCCACGCGGGCGGCGCCGAGCGGCTCGGCCCCGCCTCGACGATGCTGCTGTTTCATGCCTGTGCTGTGCTCGGCGCAACGGCGCTCGCGGAACGGAACATTCTCAGCCGGCGGCTCGGCATCGCCACCGTCTTCGCCTTTATCCTCGGCACCGCCCTGTTTTCCGGCGATCTCAGCATGCGCCATTACTTTAGCCGCGCCCTGTTCGCGATGGCCGCACCGGCCGGCGGAACGCTCTTGATCGTGGCCTGGCTGATGCTGGCGCTGGCAGCCATCTGGCCGGCCCGAAAGCCGTCATGAAGCCGTTTCCTCTTTCGCCGATCATGCGCTAATAACCGCCCGCCGAGCAGTCAACGAGAGCAACGAGATGGCCGACGCGACCAATATAAGCCCGCTGGATCAGGCCCGAATCCTGTCCGAGGCGCTGCCGCACATGCAGCGCTATGACGAGGAAACCATCGTCATCAAGTACGGCGGCCACGCCATGGGCTCGGAGGATGTGGCGCGGCAGTTCGCCCGTGACATCGTGCTGATGGAGCAGACCGCGATCAACCCGGTGGTGGTGCACGGCGGCGGTCCGCAGATCGCCACCATGCTGCAACGGCTCGGCATCAAGTCGGAGTTCGCGCAGGGCCTGCGCATCACCGACGCTGCGACGATCGAGATCGTCGAGATGGTTCTCGCCGGCTCCATCAACAAGCAGCTCGTGGGCTACATCAATGAGGCGGGCGGCAAGGCCGTCGGCCTCTGCGGCAAGGACGGCAACATGGTGCTGGCCTCGAAGGCCACCCGCACCATGGTCGATCCGGATTCGAACATCGAGAAGGTCGTCGATCTCGGTTTCGTCGGCGAGCCGGAGAAGGTCGATCTCACCCTGCTCAACCAGTTGATTGGCCACGAGCTAATCCCGGTGCTGGCGCCGCTCGCGACCTCCACGACCGGGCAGACATTCAACGTCAACGCCGATACCTTCGCCGGCGCCGTGGCCGGCGCGCTGAAGGCAAAGCGCCTGCTGCTGCTGACCGACGTGCCGGGCGTGCTCGACAAGTCGAAGAAGCTCATTCCCGAACTGTCGATCAAGGACGCACGGCGGCTGATCGCCGACGGCACGATTTCCGCTGGCATGATTCCGAAGGTGGAAACCTGCATCTATTCGCTTGAAGCGGGCGTCGAAGGTGTGGTCATCATCGACGGCAAGACGCCGCACGCGGTGCTGCTCGAACTCTTCACCGACCAGGGCACGGGTACGCTGATCCACAAGTGACGCCGCACGCCTCACGCACCCTGTCCCGCGTCAGCCCGTCAATGCGGGTGGCGCTTGGATTTGCGGCAGCGTGTGCCGGCGTGCTGGTTGCGGCGGAAGCCCGCGCCGATCTCAAACTCTGCAATCGCATGAGCTACGTTGT
>JBEIPX010000092.1:0-9065 GCA_040376815.1 Bradyrhizobiaceae bacterium | reverse complement strand
TCACCTACCGCGATCCGAAACTATGGAGCGTAAAGCTTCCCGCGCCGAACGTGCTGCTGGAGGGAATCGACGCCATTCTTACCGAGAACCGCTGCGCAGAGTTTGCGACCGAAGTCTGCGCGGAAGCGACCCGCCGCGGCAGTCCCGTCGTCGTCGACGCCGACCGCGTGATGTCGCAGCGCGAGGGCCTGCTGAACGCATCGTCGCACATCATCTTCTCGGAAGAAGCGTTGCACGCCACCGCCGGACAGACCGACGACGTCGGCGCGCTGCGCAAGATGGCGAGCCTGACGCCGGCCTTTCTCGGCGTCACAACGGGCGCGCGCGGCGTAACCTGGCTCGGCCAGGGCGGACAACCGCAGCACATGGCAGCGTTCCCGGTTCACACCGTCGATACGCTCGGCGCGGGCGACGCTTTCCATGGCGCGTTCACACTGGCGATCGCCGAAGGCCAGCCGATCGAGCAGGCCATGCGCTTCGCCTCGGCGACCGCAGCCCTGAAATGCACCCGGTTCGGGGGAGCCTTCGCGTCGCCCCAACGTATTGAAGTCGATACCTTTTTGGGCCCAACGCCCGCAGCTTTCTCCTCCTAGAAGGCCTCAAAAGGGACGGAATCCTCCTTGTCGTAGAAGAATTTTCCCTATATCAGGGCTTTAGTCCTCATATATGGAACAAAGTTCTTTTCATGACCGATCTCGCCACCCCCGTCGCCGAAGGCAGCAGCCGCCGCCTCGACGCCATCGACCGCAAAATCCTGACCGTTCTCCAGGAGGATGCCTCTCTCTCCGTCGCCGAAATCGGTGACCGCGTAGGCCTTTCCTCGACGCCGTGCTGGAAGCGCATCCAGCGGCTCGAGGCCGACGGCATCATCCTGCGCCGCGTGGCGCTGGTCGATCAGAACAAGATCGGCCTCGGCATCACTGTGTTCGTCTCGGTCGAAAGCAGCGATCACTCCGAAGCGTGGCTGCGCAAGTTCGCCGACGCGGTGAGCGCGATGCCCGAGGTGATGGAGTTCTACCGGATGGCCGGTGACGTCGACTACATGCTGCGCGTCGTCGTCGCCGACATGCAGAGCTACGACGTGTTCTACAAGAAGCTGATTGGCGCCGTCGCGCTCAAGAACGTCACCTCGCGATTCGCGATGGAGAAGATCAAGTCGGTCACGTCGCTGCCGGTGCCGGCGTTGAGTGCGAGCTGAAACGGATTCGCGGATACTCGAAGTTTGCACAATCGTTAACGGGGAACCGGAAAGCCGCCGGTTCCCGGTATCAGAGTATGTGCTTGGCGCTCTCCGAAGCCAAATAATTCCAACACGTTGCGGGACGGCTTCCGGCTTCGTCCGGATCGCCGCTTTACCAAACATTAGCCTTGTCCGTTTACCTTTCGGCGAATGGGGCACCTTCCGGATTCTTCCGCATCGATCACACGCGCATGGCTCGCGAGCGGCACCTTGCTCGCATTGAGCTTCGTGATGATCGCCACGCTGACGCTCAGCCCGCAACAGAATTCCGGCGCCGTCGCCGTCATCTTCCCGCCGTGGTGGAGCACGCAGCAATCGCTGCTCGCCGCCGCGTCCGCCGGCGCATCGATTGTCCGCACCAGCAGCATCCCCGCCATCGTGATCGTCGAGCCCGGCCGGCATGACGGCCTGAGGCGGCTGCGCGATGCGGGTGTGTGGCTCTCGCTCGATCCGCAGGCGCTCGAGGCCTGCATGAGCATTTCTCCGTATCCGAAAGCAGAAGGACTGCGAGCATGACGACCGAATCCAAGGTTTCTGAGATCAGAGACCTGAACGCCTTGCGCGAGACCGCGAGCAAGGTCCTGATTGCATTGCTGTGGCTGCAAGTGCCGGTCGCCATGGCGATCGGGCTGATGCGCGGCATGGATTGGATGCTGCCGGTTGCCATGATGGCAACGCTCGCGATCGTCGCGACCCTGTGCTGGCGGATGTCAGGCAATACGCCGATGACGCGCCTGATCGTCGCCGTCGCGCTGATGGGCGACGTCGCGCTGCTCGTCCATCAGATGGCCGGTCATCCCTGGCAGCCCGACATGCACATGTGCTTCTTCGCGGCGCTGGCGGCGCTTGTGGCCTACTGCGACTTCCGCGCCATTCTCGCCGCGACCATCGCTGTCGCCCTGCACCACCTGTCGCTGAATTTCCTCCTGCCCGCCGCGCTCTATCCGGGCGGCGCCGATTTCGGCCGCGTGGTGCTGCATGCGGCGATCCTCGTGCTCGAAGCCGGCGTGCTGGTCTGGATCGCGACGCAGCTCTCGCAGCTGTTCGAGACCACCGTGCAAAAGACCTCGGAAGCGGAAACAGCGCGTGCCGCCGCCGAGCAGGCCAATCAGGAACGCCGCGAGCATGAGCGCACAGCCATGGCGCAGCGCGCGTCGTCGATGCAGGAACTCGCGGAATCGTTCGAGCGCAAGATCGGCAGCATCGTCGGTGACGTTGCCGCGGCCGCGAACGACATGTGTCAGACGTCGGAATCGATGAGCCATGGCGCCGAGGAAACGACCCGCCAGTCGGCCGCCGCGGCCTCCGCGTCCGCGCAGGCGTCGCGCAACGTCACGACGGTGGCATCCGCCACCGAAGAACTCTCCGCATCGATCGGCGCGATCGGCGAGCAGGTGACCCGTTCGGCCGAAATCGCCAACAAGGCGGCGGAAGAAGCGCGCAAGACCAACACCGTGGTGGAGAGTCTGGCGACGGGCACGCAGAAGATCGGCGAAGTGGTAACTCTGATCCAGAGCATCGCCTCGCAGACCAACCTGCTTGCGCTCAACGCCACCATCGAAGCCGCGCGCGCCGGCGAACACGGCAAGGGCTTTGCCGTGGTCGCGAGCGAAGTGAAGCAGCTCGCCAACCAGACGGCGAAGGCGACGGAAGAAATCTCCGCCCAGATCGGCGAGATTCAGAACTCCACGGCGGACGCCGTCTGCGCCATCGAGGCGATCGGCAACACCATCCGCGAGATCAACGACATCTCCAACTCGATCGCAGCCGCGGTCGATCAGCAGAGCGCCGCCACGCGGGAAATCGCCGGGAGCATTCTCGAAGCGTCGCGCTCCTCCAACGACGTCGACGAGAACATCGGCGGTCTGACACAAGCTTCACAGGAAAATGGGCAAGCCGCATCGCGGCTGGTGCAGTCGTCGAAGGGATTGTCGGCGCAGTCGGAGCGGTTGCGCACGGAAGTCCACAGCTTCCTCGACTCGATCAAGGCTGCCTGATCTTACGTACAAGGGATGCGGGGCCGCTCAGCGGCCCCGCGCATTGGCCCGGCCTGCTCAAGTTGCCGCCGCGGCTTCCTCTTCGGGATCGATACACTCGAACAGCTCGACGCCCGCTGGCCGCAGCATCGGAAACAGCACAGCGCCGGCAACAAGTCCGCCAGCGTGAGCGATATAAGCAACTCCGTCCTGTTCTGAGGACGCCAGCGAATACAGCTGCAGTAAAATCCAGCCGCCGATCACCCAGTAGGCGCGGAGTCTGACCGTCACCCGCACGACATAGGCGGTAACCCGTGCGCAGGGCCGTAGCATCAGATACGCCGCCAGCACCGCCGAGATTGCGCCCGAGGCGCCAATCACCGGCACGCTGGAATGGACGTCGATTGCAAAATAGGCCAGCGTCGCCAGCACGCCTCCGGCGAAGTAGAACGCGATAAAGCGTAGCGGTCCGAGCGCCTCCTCGATATCGTCGCCAAAGATGAAGAGGTAGAGCATGTTGCCGATAAGGTGCTGCCATCCCCCATGCAGGAAAATGTTTGTGATCAGCGTCGCAAAGGTTGGCAGCGGTCCGGCCTGCGGCATCTCGCCCGACAGCGAGGCCGGTGTAAAGCCGTAGGCGATGGTCATATGCAAACTGCCGGCTTCAGATGACGCCGTCTGGACCAGAAAGACGACGATGTTGACCGCAATCAATCCCCACGTCACGACAGGAAGTTTCGGTTTGACAAACGGATTGTCGTCGTAGAGCGGAAAAACCATTAGCTATCCAAAACGGACAAAAATAATGCAGAAGCGCGCGGCGAGTGTGATCCGCCGCGCGCCAAATTGGAAGCTCGTTCGCAAAAGAAGGCCGCCCGAACTTGCGGCGCGGCGGGCCGAAGATCGATCAGATCTTCTGATTGTACTCGCCGACCTCGGGGTGCGTGCGCAGCACCGAATCCATCGCCTCGAACATGTCGCGCATGCGCTGCTCCGACACCGGGCTTTCGACGACGACCACGAGCTCCGGCTTGTTGGATGACGCACGCACGAGACCCCAGCTTCCGTCCTCCGACGTCACGCGCACGCCGTTGACGGTGACGAGATCGCGGATCGGCTGACCGGCCACCTTGGCGCCCTTCGCCTGCGCATCCTCGAAGTGCTTCACCACCTGCTCGACGATGCCGTACTTGGTCTCGTCGGCGCAGTGCGGCGACATGGTCGGCGACGACCAGGTCTTCGGCAACGCGTTCTTCAGGTCTTCCATCGACTTGCCGGGCGCGCGGTCGAGCATGTCGCACACCGCAATCGCCGAGATGAGGCCGTCGTCATAGCCGCGGCCGAACGGCGCGTTGAAAAAGAAATGGCCCGACTTCTCGAAGCCGGCGAGTGCGCCCAGTTCGTGCGTGCGGCGCTTCATGTAGGAGTGCCCGGTCTTCCAGTAGGTCGTGGTCGCGCCCTGCTTCTGCAGCACCGGATCGGTGACGAAGAGGCCTGTCGACTTCACGTCGACCACGAACTGCGCGTTCTTGTGGATCGCGGACATGTCGCGCGCCAGCATCACGCCAACCTTGTCGGCGAAGATTTCCTCGCCGGTGTTGTCGACCACGCCGCAGCGGTCGCCGTCACCGTCGAAGCCGAGGCCGACATCGGCCTTGTGCTCGAGAACCGCGTCGCGGATCGCGTGCAGCATCTCCATGTCTTCCGGATTCGGATTGTACTTCGGGAAGGTGTGATCGAGCTCGGTATCGAGCGGGATCACGTCGACGCCGATCGCTTCCAGAATCTTCGGCGCGAACGCACCGGCCGTGCCGTTGCCGCAGGCGACGACTGCGCGGATCTTTCGCTTGAGTTTCGGCCGCTTGGTAAGATCGGCGAAATAGCGCGCCGGGAAATCGTTGACGAACGCGTAGGAGCCGCCGCCCTTCAGGTCGAACTTGGCGCCGAGCACGATCTCCTTCAACCGCGTCATCTCGTCGGGACCGAAGGTGAGCGGGCGATTGGCGCCCATCTTCACACCGGTCCAGCCGTTGTCGTTGTGAGACGCCGTCACCATGGCGACGCACGGCACGTCGAGATCGAACTGCGCGAAGTACGCCATCGGCGTCATGCACAATCCGATGTCGTGCACCTTGCAGCCGGCGGCAAGCAGGCCCGAGATCAGCGCGTACTTGATCGAGGCCGAGTAGCCGCGAAAATCGTGGCCGGTGACGATCTCGCGCTTGACACCCATCTCGCCGATCAGCGCGCCGAGGCCCATGCCCAGCGCCTGAATGCCCATCAGGTTGATTTCCTTGCCGAACAGCCAGCGCGCGTCGTACTCGCGAAAGCCCGTCGCCTTCACCATCGGTTCGGATTCGTAGGCATAGGTGTTCGGCGTCAGAACCGGCTTCGGCGTCGGAAACATCGGGGATCCTCTGGGGAACAGGCAATCAAGCCATAGCGAACGCCATGGCTTTGGGGAAGGCGCGAGTGGTATTGGCTGCCAATTGGGGCGAAAAATATGCGGGCCAAGCAGATACAGCGCGGCGCTGGGCCGCGTCCCGCATTCAGCCTGGATTCATAACAACAATGAAAGCCTACTGTTCCAGCACCAGCCGGCCGTTGGCGTATTCGAAGCGCTTCAGGCGCGAGAGATAGGCCATGCCGAGCAGGTTCTCCGACAGGGCCGAGTCGGGCAGCACCAGCGCATCGACATCACGAACGACGACGCCGCCGATATCGACGCTGGCGAGCCGGGTGCGCGCCGCCTTCACCGATCCGTTCGCGGTCGAAACGGTCGAGGTGTAGTCGCTGCGCGAGGGACGGAAGCCGATCCGCGCCGCTGTCGTCTCGTTCAGCGCGACGACGGACGCACCGGTGTCGACCATGACCGAGATGCTGCGGCCTTCGACCCGGGCATCGGCCTGGAAGTGGCCGCGGCCGTCCTTCGCAAGACTGACGCTGCGCGTGTTCGACGACACCACCATCTTGGGCTGAGACTGTTGCTTAGCAGCAGCGACCGCCTTGGCCTGCTGCGGCTGGGCCGGCGCCGCTTTCATGCTGTCGGCCTTCTGGGCCATGAACACGCCGAGAGCGACCAGCGCGGCCGCAAAGAACATCAGGTTACGCATCACACAAACGCCCGCCTGTTTTGAAACATCCGCGATTTCATCATGGCAGACGACAACGTGCGCATAACGGCCGCGGCAAGCTGCCCTATTTTGGCGAAAAGCATGAGAGAAGCGTTAACCAGGACCTACAATTGCAAGTGATGTCCTTGCACCTCTCCCCGTTTACGGGGAGAGGTCGGCGAGTGAAACGAGCCGGGTGAGGGGCAAACCTCGCAGCTCCGGCAAAGCAATGCCCTCACCCCAGCCCTCTCCCCGCAAGCGGGAGAGGGAGCTTTCTTACGTCCCCCTTGGCTTGGCGCGGCGGGTCGGGGCCGCATTGGCGGGATCGTCCGGCCATGGATGACGAGGATACCGCCCCCGCAGGTCGGACCGCACCGCCGCGTAGCTGCCGCGCCAGAAGCCTGGCAGGTCGCGCGTCACCTGTACCGGACGATGCGCCGGCGACAGCAGTTCGACCACCAGCGGGCGGCGGCCGTTGGCGATCGATGGATGCACGTTGAGCCCGAACAGCTCCTGCAAGCGGATCGCGATCTTCGGTCCCTCTTCCGCCTCGTAGTCGATCGGCACCATCGAACCGGTCGGCGCCTCGAAATGCGTCGGCGCCTCGCGGTCGAGCCGCGTCCGCATGTTCCACGGCAGCAGCCCCATCAAAGCATCGGAGAGATCGGATGCGGAGAACGACGCCAGCGAGGTCTTGTCGATGAGAGCCGGTGCGAGCCATTGCTGACGCGACTCGGCGAGCGCAGCGTCCGACAGATCGGGCCACTCGTCGCCCTCGGCCGCGCGCAGGAACATCACGCGATCGCGCCACTGCGTTAGCGCCTTCGACCATGGCAGCTTGTCGAAGCCCGCAGCGGCCAAACCATCGGCGAGAATGCGCGCGGTCGTCTCGTCCGGCGCAATCGGCATCGTCGCTTCGTTGAGCGTGACTGCGCCGAGCCTGCGGCGCTTTCGCGCGCGCAACGCCATCGCGCCGCGATCGAACGTGACCTCATTCTCGGATTCGATCTGATCGGCGAAGTGCGCTTCGATCTCGGTGAGCGTAATTGGCGCTGCAAGGAGAATGCGGCCCTGCGCAGCAATGCCGGTGAGTTCTCCGACCGCAATGAGCGGCGCTTTCGCCAGCGCCGACGTTTGCTCCACCGCCGCGCCGCGTCCGTTGGCGAGCACGAAGCTGCCGTTGCCCCGGTTGCGCGCAATGCGATCGGGAAACGCCAGCGCCAGCATCACGCCGGTCGAGAGCGCCTCGTCTTTCCCTGGTTTGCCCTCGTCGGCCGCCACCTGCGAAGCCCAACGCTCCGCCTGCTGCCGCGCGGCGTTCGCACGCTGCGAACGATCGCGGCGGAACTGATCGCGCCGCACATCGAGATCGGGATTGTCGCCGCCAAGCCCGCGTTCGGTGAGCACGGCGGTGATCATCGCCGCCTCCTCGCCGCAACCGAGCCGATGCGCGTCGACGATCATGCGTGCGAGCCGTGGCGGCAACGCCAGCGCGCGCAGGCTCTTGCCTTCCGCCGTGATCCGGCCATCCGCATCGAGCGCGCCGAGCTCGCGCAACAAGACGCACGCTTCCTTCCAGGCAGGTGCCGGCGGCGGATCGAGGAACGCCAGCGACGAGGGATCGCTGACGCCCCATTGCGCGAGGTCGAGCACCAGAGACGATAGGTCGGACGACAGAATCTCGGGCTGCGTATAGGCGTCAAGCGAGGCCGTCTGCGGTTCGTCCCATAGGCGATAGCAGACGCCGGGCTCGGTGCGCCCCGCGCGGCCACGCCGCTGATCGACGGCTGCGCGCGCGGCACGCACCGTCTCGAGCCGCGTCAGGCCGATGTCGGGCTCGTAACGCGGCACGCGCGCGAGGCCGCTATCGACGACGATGCGCACGCCGTCGATGGTGAGCGAGGTTTCCGCGATCGATGTCGCCAACACCACTTTACGCTGGCCCTTCGGCGCCGGTGCAATCGCGCGATCCTGCACGGCGGCATCGAGCGCGCCGAACAGCGGCACGATCTCGATCGACGCATCGTGCACGCGCTCCCTCAGCATCGTCTCGGTGCGGCGAATTTCGGCCGCACCCGGCAGAAACGCCAGCACGGAGCCAGCATCCGCACGCAGCGCCATCGCGATCGCATCCGCCATCTGCCGGTCGATCGGCGCATCGGGCTTGCGGCCGAGGTAGCGCATCTCCACCGGAAACGCGCGGCCCTGGCTCTCGATCACCGGCGCATCGCCGAGCAGCTTCGCCACCCGCGCGCCGTCGAGCGTTGCCGACATCACCAGGATGCGCAGATCCTCCCGCAAGCCCTGCTGCGCATCGCGCGCCAGCGCGAGTCCCAGGTCCGCATCGAGCGAGCGCTCATGGAATTCGTCGAATAGCACAGCCGAAACGCCGCGCAGTTCCGGATCGCCGACGATCTGCCGCGAGAAGATGCCCTCGGTGACGACCTCGATCCGCGTCGCCTTCGATACCTTCGAGCCGAAGCGCACGCGATAGCCGACCGTCTCGCCGACACGCTCGCCGATCGTCTGCGCCATGCGCTCGGCAGCGGCACGCGCCGCGATCCGCCGCGGCTCCAGCACGACGATCTTGCCTTTGCCGACCCACGGCTCGTCGAGCAGCGCCAGCGGCACGCGTGTGGTCTTGCCGGCGCCGGGCGGCGCCACAAGCACAGCCGTGCTGGATTTGCCCAGCGCCTGCGCGAGGCTGCCGAGCACATCGTCGATCGGAAGCGGCGT
>JBEIPX010000242.1:0-5358 GCA_040376815.1 Bradyrhizobiaceae bacterium | reverse complement strand
GCCGTCCGGGTGCTCGAGAACGAAGGCGTCACCTGCGCATTCGGCGTTCCGGGAGCAGCGATCAATCCGCTCTACTCGGCGCTGAAGGCGCGCGGTTCGATCCGCCACATCCTCGCGCGGCACGTCGAAGGCGCTTCGCACATGGCCGAAGGCTACACGCGCGCGGTCGCGGGCAACATCGGTGTGTGCATTGGCACGTCCGGTCCCGCCGGCACCGACATGATCACGGGTCTGTATTCGGCATCCGCCGATTCGATTCCGATCCTGTGCATCACCGGGCAGGCGCCTCGTGCGAGGCTCTACAAGGAAGACTTCCAGGCCATCGACATCGAGTCGATCGCAAAACCCGTGACGAAATGGGCCGTCACCGTGCGCGAACCGGCACTGGTGCCGATGGTGTTTCAGCAGGCGTTCCACGTCATGCGCTCGGGCCGCCCCGGTCCGGTGCTGATCGATCTGCCGCTCGACGTGCAACTCGCCGAGATCGAGTTCGACGAAGACACCTATGCGCCGCTTCCCGTCTACAAGCCGAAGGCGACGCGCGCGCAGATCGAAAAAGCATTCGCCATGCTGCAAGCGGCGGAGCGTCCGCTGATCGTCGCCGGTGGTGGCATCATCAATGCCGACGCGGCGCAGGAGCTGGTCGAATTCGCGGAGCTCACCGGCATCCCGGTGATTCCGACACTGATGGGCTGGGGCGCGATTCCTGACGATCACCCATTGATGGCCGGCATGTGCGGGCTGCAAACCAGTCACCGCTACGGCAACGCAAACATGCTGCGCTCCGACTTCGTGCTCGGCATCGGCAACCGCTGGGCCAACCGGCACACGGGCTCGGTCGAAGTCTACACTCGTGGCCGCAAGTTCGTACACATCGACATCGAGCCGACGCAAATCGGCCGCGTGTTCGGCCCGGATTTTGGCATCGTCTCCGACGCAAAGGCCGCGCTGCAGCTTTTCGTGCAGGCCGCGAAGGAGCGCAAGAAAGTCGCGCGGCTGAAGGATCGCAGCGGCTGGGCCAGCGAATGCGCCGAGCGCAAATCGAGCATGCAGCGCAAGACGCATTTCGATCAGGTGCCGCTGAAACCGCAGCGCGTCTACGAGGAAATGAACGCCGCGTTCGGCCGCGACACCTGTTACGTCACCGCGATCGGTCTGTCGCAGATCGCCGGCGGCCAGCTGCTGAAGGTCTATCATCCGCGTCACTGGATCAATTGCGGTCAGGCCGGCCCGCTCGGCTGGACGCTGCCAGCCGCGCTCGGCGTGCGCGCCGCCGATCCCTCGCGCAGGATCGTCGCGCTCTCCGGCGATTACGATTTTCAGTTCCTGATCGAGGAGTTGGCCGTTGGCGCGCAGCACAAGCTGCCGTACCTCCACATCGTCGTGAACAACTCGTACCTAGGACTGATCCGGCAGGCGCAGCGCGGTTTCAACATGGACTTCGAGGTCAGCCTCGCGTTCGAGAACATCAACGCGGGCGAGGCGTCCGGATACGGCGTCGACCACGTTGCGGTTGCCGAAGGTCTTGGCTGCAAGGCGATCCGCGTGCGCAGCCCGAACGAGTTCAAGGACGCATTCGCGCCCGCGGAAGCATTGAAGAATGAGCATCAGGTGCCGGTCGTGCTCGAATTCATCCTTGAGCGGTTGACGAATATTCCGATGGGACTGGAGATCGACGCCATCAACGAGTTCGAGGATGTTCTGACCGCTGAGCCGGCATGATTTCTCGCAATGTCGGCGGCAACCAGCAGAAGCGCAATTTCTGAATCAGAACACTATCCAACAGCCACGCAAATACCACCGGTGGTTGCACCACACTCTATTCGAATTTGCTATCCAGCCATTTGATTTGCCGATCGTGCCAAATCGGCGATGTGCCCAATAATATTACTCTTTTCGTCTGGCATACCAGAGATTACAGTGTCTCCATATCACTCGGAGATCGGCTGCTTCGATGGGCCACGATGTTAAAGAGCTTCAAAAAGTTCGCGCATTTGAGCACCCTGGCGAGGGCCGCAAGCGTGCGAAAGCGACTCCGAAAGGCCGCCAGGTCGATCCGCATGCGGCCGAGGAGATCGAGCGTCTCTTAGGCGATCGCTCGCGCCGCCGCGACCTCCTGATCGAGCACCTGCATCTTATTCAGGACACCTATCATCAGATCTCTGCCGCCCATCTCGCGGCACTGGCCGATGCGATGAAGCTCTCCTTCGCGGAGGTGTTCGAAACGGCGACGTTCTACGCCCATTTCGACGTGGTGAAGGAAGGCGAGCCCGCGATCCCGCCACTGACCATCCGCGTCTGCGACTCCCTCACCTGCGCGATGCTGGGCGCGGAAAAGCTGCTGGAGGAGTTGCAATCGAACGCCGGCCCAAGCGTCCGCGTCGTGCGCGCACCGTGCGTCGGCCGTTGCGATACCGCGCCGGCTGCCGAGGTCGGTCACAACTTCGTCGACCACGCGACCACCGACACTGTACTCGCTGCGGTCGCAAGCGGCGATACACACGCGCATCTGCCGAAGTACGTCGCCTACGACGAGTACGTGACAAACGGCGGCTATACCTTGCTGCACAAGCTCCGTTCCGGCGAGATGCCGAAAGAGGATTTGCTGAAGGCGCTCGATAACGCCTCGCTGCGCGGCCTCGGCGGCGCAGGATTTCCAACCGGACGTAAATGGCGCGCGGTGCTCGGCGAGCCCGGCCCGCGGCTGATGGCGATCAACGGCGACGAAGGCGAGCCCGGCACGTTCAAGGATCGCTTCTATCTCGAAAACGATCCGCATCGCTTCCTCGAAGGCACGCTGATCGGCGCGCACGTGGTCGAAGCGACCGACATCTACATCTATCTGCGCGACGAATATCCGGCGGCGCGCGAAATTCTCGAACGCGAGATTGCGAAGCTCCCGGCCGGTGGCCCCGTCCTCCATATGCGCCGCGGCGCCGGCGCCTACATCTGCGGTGAAGAGTCAGCATTGCTCGAAAGCATCGAGGGCAAGCGCGGTCTGCCGCGGCACAAGCCGCCCTACCCGTTCCAGGTCGGCCTGTTCGATCAGCCAACGCTGATCAACAACATCGAGACACTGTGGTGGGTGCGCGACATCGTCGAGAAAGGCGCCGACTGGTGGAAGAGCCACGGCCGCAACGAGCGTCAGGGGCTGCGGAGCTACTCGGTCTCCGGCCGCGTGAAAAACCCCGGCGTCAAGCTCGCGCCCGCAGGCGTGACGATCCGCGAATTGATCGACGAGTTCTGCGGCGGCATGGCGGACGGCCACACCTTCCACGCCTATCTGCCGGGCGGCGCATCCGGCGGCATCCTGCCGGCGTCGATGGACAACATCCCGCTCGATTTCGGCACGCTGGAAAAATACGGCTGTTTCATCGGATCGGCCGCCGTGGTCGTCATGTCCGACGAGGACGACATCAAGGGCGCAGCTCTCAACCTGATGAAATTCTTCGAGGACGAGAGCTGCGGCCAGTGTACGCCGTGCCGCGTTGGAACCGAGAAGGCCGCGCGCCTGATGCAGGAGCGGAACTGGAACCGCGAACTGCTCGACGAATTGAGCCAGGTGATGCGCGATGCATCGATCTGCGGCCTCGGGCAGGCCGCCTCGAATCCGCTGACCTGCGTGATTAAATATTTCCCCGACGAGTTTGCCACATGAGCATTTTCAGGAAAAGTGGAGCCCGGTTTTCCGTAAGAAAATGCTCATGTCTTTTGATTGCGCGTATTTCTGATCGCAAAAACCGGTACCCACTTTTGCGAAATACGCGCTGAAGAGGCCGCAGAATGACCAAGATCGTATTCGAACTCGACGGTAAACAGGTCGAGGCCAAGGCGGGGGAAAGCATCTGGCAGATCGCCAAGCGCGAAGGCACTGACATCCCGCATCTGTGCTACTCGCCGGAGCCGGATTATCGCGCCGATGGCAACTGCCGCGCCTGCATGGTCGAGATCGAGGGCGAGCGCGTGCTGGCCGCGTCCTGCAAGCGCACGCCAACCATGGGCATGAAGGTGAAGTCGGCGAGCAACCGCGCCGTCACCGCCCGCAAAATGGTGATGGAGCTGCTCGTCTCCGATCAGCCCGAGCGAGCGACATCGCACGATCCGGATTCCAAGTTCTGGCAATGGGCCGACAAGGTCGAAGTGAGCGAAAGCCGCTTCCCGGCTGCCGAGCGCTGGGACGGCGACACCAGCCATCCGGCCATGAGCGTCAATCTCGATGCCTGCATCCAGTGCGGCCTCTGTGTGCGCGCGTGCCGCGAAGTGCAGGTCAACGACGTCATCGGCATGGCGTATCGCAATCACGACGCCAAGATCGTGTTCGACTTCGACGATCCGATGGGCGAGTCGACGTGCGTCGCCTGCGGCGAATGCGTGCAGGCCTGCCCGACCGGCGCGCTTATGCCCGCAGCCTATCTCGACGAGAACCAGACGCGCACCGTATATCCGGACAAGAAGGTGGATTCGCTCTGCCCGTTCTGCGGCGTCGGCTGTCAGGTCACCTATCAAGTGGCCGACGAGAAGATCGTCTACGCCGAGGGCCGCGACGGCCCAGCCAACCACAATCGCCTCTGCGTGAAGGGCCGCTTCGGCTTCGACTACATCCATCATCCGCACCGCATCACCAAGCCGCTCGTACGCTTGCGGAATGCGAAAAAGGACGCAAACGATCAGGTCGATCCCGCCAATCCGTATACCCACTTCCGCGAAGCCTCGTGGGACGAAGCGCTCGACATCGCCGCCAAGGGCCTTCTGAAGATCCGCAACGAGAACGGCGTCAAGGCGCTCGCCGGTTTCGGTTCGGCCAAGGGCTCGAACGAAGAGGCTTATCTGTTCCAGAAGCTGGTGCGCACCGGCTTCGGCTCGAACAACGTCGACCACTGCACCCGCCTTTGCCACGCATCATCAGTCGCTGCGCTGATGGAAGGCGTCAGCTCCGGCGCGGTGTCCGCGCCGTTCTCGGCCGCTATGGATGCCGAGTTCATCATCGTCATCGGCGCCAACCCGACCGTGAACCATCCGGTCGCCGCCACCTTCATGAAGAACGCGACGAAGCGCGGCACCAAGCTCGTCGTGATGGACCCGCGCAGGCAGTCGCTGTCGCGTCATGCCTGGAAGCACCTCGCCTTCAAGCCCGGCAGCGACGTCGCGATGCTCAATGCGATGATCCACACGATCATCAACGAGGATCTCACCGACAAGCAATACATCGCCGGCTACACCGAAGGCTTCGACGAACTGAAGACAAGCATTCAGGACTTCAGCCCGGAGAAAATGGAGGCCATTTGCGGCATCCCGGCGGAAACGCTGCGCGAAGTCGCACGGCAATACGCAAAGTCACGCGCCTCGATCATCTTCTGG
>JBEIPX010000547.1:0-2041 GCA_040376815.1 Bradyrhizobiaceae bacterium | reverse complement strand
TGGCGCAAGAGTCCGTTTCCCAGCGACATGTGGCAGCAGAGTCCGTTCTACCGGCTGCGTGAGGATGGCGCGTCTATGCTGCGCCGCCGTCTCTCATCGGCGGCGCTGAACGAGTTCAGCATTTTCCCCGACCTGCATGCGGAAGGGCATACGGACTACGTCGCCATCGTGAATTACTTCGCCGAGGCCGGCAGCATCGCCGATATGGATTGCCTGTACTCCTCGTGGGCCACGAAAAGCGCGAACGCGTTTACGGATGCGCATATCGCGGCACTCCAGCGGCTGCTGCCGTTCCTCGCGCTGGCGATCAAATCCGTATCGCTGGCGCGGATGACCGAGACGTTGATGCAGACCTATCTCGGGCGCGACGCCGCTCGCCGCGTGCTGAGCGGCGGCATCATGCGCGGCGTGTCGGACACCATCGATGCGGTGGTATGGTTCAGCGATCTGCGCGGTTTCACGCGCATCACCGATACCATGCCGGAGCATGTCATTCCGCTGCTCAGCGAGTATGCCGACGTGGTTGTGTCCGCGATTCACGATCACGGCGGCGATGTGCTGAAGTTCGTCGGCGACGGAACGCTCGCCATCTTCACCGGCGACGACCGGCGGCACGCCTGCGCGGCCGCACTCGACGCCAGCATTATGGCGCAGCAGAGCGTCCGCAGCGTCAATGTGCGGCGCGAAACCGAAGGTTTGCCGGTGACCGACATGTATCTCGGGCTTCATGTCGGCGAGATGTTCTACGGCAACATCGGCAGCGAGGATCGGCTCGATTTCACGGTGATCGGGCCTGCCGTCAACGAAGTCAGCCGCATCGCCGCCATGTGCCGCTCGATCGAACAGCCGGTGCTGGTTTCGAGCGCCTTCGCGGACGTCGGCAACAACAAGGGACGCCTCGTGTCGGTGGGGCGCTATGCCTTGCGGGGCGTCGGACGCCCGCAAGAGCTGTTCGCACTTGATCCGGTCGTGCTCGCTCAAGCCTGACCGATCGCGTTAAGGCTGTTACCTGGCGTTCGCCTTGGCTTCGGCGGCAAGCATCTTGTCGATGCGGCGCTGCATGAACGCCCAGTACGATGATGGCCTGAAGCGCTGGAGCAGATCCATGAAGCGGGCATCGTTACCGATCAGGATGCGCTTCTCGTTCTTCTCGATGCCGCGGATGATGCGCTGGGCAGCGACGGCCGGCGTGGTTCTGGCCATCGCGTCGAACCGGTCGATGCTCGTCGAGCGCCGTGCATTGTCGGTGATCGATGAGCCCATTGTCGCGTTATGCACGATCCTCGTCGCGACGCCGCCGGGATGCACCACCGATACCCGCACCGGGCTCTTGTTCACCTCCAGTTCGTGCCGCAGGCTTTCGGAGAATCCGCGCACGGCGAACTTGGCCGCTGCATAAGCGGTCTGACCCGGCGGAGCGATGATGCCGTAGATGCTCGACACATTGACGATGTGTGCTTCTCTTTGCCGTTCGAGTTGCGGCATGAAGGCCCGTACGCCATGCACGACGCTCCAGAAGTTGATCCCCATCAGGGTTTCGATCTGCTGGTGGCTGATCTCGTGAAACTGGCCGAGCAGGGCGATGCCGGCATTGTTGATCAGGATATTGAGGTTCGGGTGGCTCTGCGCGGCAGCGCTGGCAAAATCCTCGATCTGGCCGGGCTCGCTGACATCCGTGCGATGAATGGAGACACTGCGCGAGTGCTTCGCCTTGACTTGCGCTGCCGTCTCCTTGAGGCCGCCTTCGTCTCGATCCGCAAGAGCGAGATCGCAGCCACGCGCCGCGAGTTCGAGCGCCAGCGCCCGGCCGATGCCGCTGGCTGCGCCGGTAATGGCGGCGGCCGATCCGTTAATCTGTGTCATGCAATCCCATCCCAACGAAGACCGGGGATCAATCCACGGCGCAGGGGCTTGGTCAAGCGCGAGCTCGCTACGGCACGGCTTGTGGCACACCTCAGGCTGTCAGCGGAAGGTGCCGGATCGCGGCAAATCGTGCGGCCGGATGGTCCTGCCGCAGCAGCGCCAGATGATCGATCGCGAG
>JBEIPX010000563.1:0-1869 GCA_040376815.1 Bradyrhizobiaceae bacterium | reverse complement strand
GAAGGACGCCATCAGCACAGGTTGGGACTGCCCACGCGCCGAAGTGATGGTTTCTTTCCGGGCGGCAACGGACAAAACCCACATCACGCAACTTTTGGGCCGCATGGTGCGAACACCGCTTGCCCGCCGCATCCCCGGCAATGATCGGCTGAATTCCGTCGATTGCCTTCTGCCCCGGTTCAACAAGAAGACGGCGGAAGAAGTCGTCGATTATCTCACCAAGGGGGTGACGTCCCTTGGAGTGGTGTAGGAGCGCCGATCTTCGGTCGGGTCCGAAGTAGGCTCAGGTCGCCACGGCGGGCAACTTGATGAGCGGATCATCGCTCACCGGCTTCAATCCTTCCAGTGTCATGTATCGGCGGCAGACCGCCCACTCGTCATTCTGCTCAAGCATCAGCGCGCCGACCAACCGGACGACGGCTTTGTCGTTGGGGAAGATACCGACGACGTCGGATCGGCGCTTCACTTCGCCGTTCAGCCGCTCGATCGGGTTGGTCGAGGCGATCTGGGCCCAGTGTTCCCGCGGGAAGTCCATGTAGGCGAGCACGTCGTCGCGGCTGGCGTCCATCATCGCCGCCAGCTTCGGGTATTTCTCCCTGAGAGCATCGGCAACCTTGCCCCATTGATCGCGGGCGGCGCCCGCCGTTTCCTGAGCGAAGATGGTCTTCAATATCGCCACGACCGCCGGCCGTTGCTTCGGGCCGGCATGGGCGAGTGCGTTGCGCATCCAATGAACCCGGCACCTCTGCTGTGTGGCGTGGAACACCTTGGCGGCGGCGGCGCGCAGCCCCTTGTGATCGTCGGCGACAACGAGGCGGACGCCCCGCAGGCCGCGATCGGCGAGCGAACGCAGAAAGCCCTTCCAGAACATCTCCGCCTCCGATGGGCCGGTGGCGACACCGAGCACCTCGCGGCGGCCGTCGGTGTTGACACCCACCGCGATTATCACCGCCGTCGAGACGATCCGACCGCCGTCACGGACCTTCAGGTAGGTCGCGTCGATCCACAGATACGGCCATTCCCCTTCGATCGGGCGAGCGAGGAAGGCGTCGACGCGTTCGTCGATCTCCTCGACCAGGCGGCTGACCTGGCTCTTCGAAATCCCCGAGCCGCCCATCGCCTTGATCAGATCGTCGACCGAGCGGGTCGAGATCCCCTTCACGTAGGCCTCCTGGATCCCTGCCACCAAGGCCTTCTCGGCGGTGCGGCGCGGCTCCAGAAAGCTCGGCAGATAGGTTCCCTTGCGCAGCTTCGGTATCTCCAGGTCGATCCGCCCGGCCCTCGTCTCCCACGGTCTCTCGCGATAGCCGTTGCGGTGATTGGTTCGATCGCGAGATCGGCTGCCGTGGCCGGCGCCGGTGCGGGCCTCGATCTCCAGTTCCATGATCCGCTCGGCGGCGAACGCCAGCATCTCTCGGACGAGATCTGCGTCCGCCCCCTTCTCGATCAACTCGATCAGCGCCATTCTGTCGTCGGTCATCGTCGTCTTCCTCGTCAGGTTCAGCTTCGCAAACCGAACCCTACGCGAAGATCGACGATGGCCGCCTCGCGGCGTCCGCTCCTACACCACTCCAAGGGACGTCACCAAGACACCTGCACAGGACCGCCACGGTCGAGACGCATGGTCAGCGTGTTCGGCTCCTCCTGGATCGTCCGCCCACCCTTGAGATATGGCACCTGTGCGCGCAATTCTGACGGCCTGAAATCGTTCGGCGCGAAGAAATCAAAATCCACCGACACGCGGTGCCCGAGCCGCAAAGCTAGCGCTGTCCCGCCGTACAGCACGAAAGATGCCGGTGTAGTGTTAAGCTCGCTCCAAAGCTGCCGCTGCGCGGCAGGAAGGATGTTGAGCCGAGGTGTAAACATTTG
>JBEIPX010000362.1:0-3814 GCA_040376815.1 Bradyrhizobiaceae bacterium | reverse complement strand
TGGCCAGCACGCGCAAGAGCGGCGGCGCGGCGCAGACGAAGCCGATCTTCCAGCCGGTGAGCGAGAAGATTTTTCCGGCGGAGCCGATCTTTACGGTTCGGTCGCGCATGCCATCGATTGCGATCAGCGGAATGTGCTCGCGGCCGTCGAACACGACATGCTCCCACACCTCGTCGCAGATCGCCACGAGGTCGAACTCCTGACAGATGCGCGAGAGCAGTTCGAGGTCCTCACGCGGATAGACCACCGCCGCCGGATTGAGCGGATTGTTGAAGGCAATGAACTTGGTTTTGGGTGTGATCGCCGCCCGCAGCCGCTCCTCGGGGATGCGCCAGTCCGGCGGTTCGAGCCGGACGAACTTCGGCGTGCCGCCCGCCCGCCGGATCAGCGGCGCATAGGCGTCATAGAACGGCTGGAAAACAACGACCTCGTCGCCCGGCTCGATCAGCCCGAAAAAAGCACCGGCGAGCGCTTCGGTCGCGCCCGATGTCACCATGACTTCCGTCATCGGATCGAGCGTGAGGCCGTGCCAGTGCCCGTAGTGCGTGGCGATCGCCTGCCGCAGCTCAGGGATGCCCATCATCGACGGATACTGGTTGTAGCCGTTGACCACCGCGTCGGCGGCCTTGAGTCGAATGTCCTCGGGGCCCGGATGATCGGGAAACCCCTGCCCCAGATTGATGGCATTGAGGTCACGCGCGAGCTGCGACATCGCGTCGAACACGGTCACGGGCAGATTGGCGATCAGCCGATTCATGATGCGGGTCAGCCGCCCGCTTTGGTCGGAAGGCCCGCAGCCTTCCACCCGATGATGCCACCTTCGAGGTGCTTGTCGTAGGCCAGTCCCGCCGCCTGCGCGGCAAGAGAGGCGGTCACCGAGCGCTTGCCCGAGCGGCAGGCAAAGACGACCTCCTTGCCGGCGGGATCGGGAATGTCACCCGGATCGAAGCTCGACAGCGGCAATACGATTCCATCGGGATAAGCTTCCGCGGCCACTTCGTTCGGCTCGCGCACGTCGACCAGCAGATATCGCCCCTCGGCAACGCCCGCGGCGACGTCCTGCGGCGTGAGATCGTGAACGCGATGATTTTCGTTTGCCACCGGAGCCTCTGCAACCAATTGAACCGGGCGACAAATTCGTCGTTTATGCCGCGAAAATCAAGCCGCCCGGCAGCTCCAATGGGTCCTAGATCGTGACCTGCGTTCCGACTTCCACCACCCGTCCGGTCGGAATGTGGAAGTAGCTCGAGGCGTCGTTGGCCGATCTGCTCAAGGCGATGAACAAATGGTCCTGCCAGCGCGGCATGCCGGACTGTGCCGCAGGCTTCAGCGAGCGGCGCGAGACGAAGAACGACGTCGACATGATGTCGAATTGCCAGCCCACCTTGCGTGCAATCGCCAGCGCCTTCGGCACGTTCGGCGATTCCATGTAGCCGAAGCGCAGCCGCATCAAGGTGAAGCGCTCGCCGACCGTCTCCATCTTGACGCGCTCGTTGAGATCGACGCGGGGCGTTTGCGCAACCTCCACGGTCAGCACGACGTTGTGCTCGTGCAGAATCTTGTTGTGCTTGAGGTTGTGCAGCAGCGCGGTTGGCACCGAGTCCGGATCGCTGGTCAGGAACACGGCCGTTCCCTGCACGATGTGCGGCGGCCGCTTCTCGAGGCTGCGGATCAGATCGCGCAGCGGCACCTCGGTCCGGCGCGTCTTCGCCATCAGCATCGCCGCGCCGCGCCGCCAGGTCCAGATCAGGACCACCATGCCGACACCGAACAGCAGCGGCAGCCATGCGCCTTCCACGAGCTTCAGCAGGTTGGCCACGAAAAACGTCATGTCGACGGCCACGAACGGAACGATCACGGCCGCGGCCGTTGCCGCCCGCCAGTTCCAGAGCTTCCAGATCACGACAAAGCACATGATGCCGTCGACCAACATGGTGGTCGAAACTGCGATGCCGTAGGCCGACGCAAGGCCGCTCGACGTGCGGAACATCAGCACCAGCAGAATGACGCCAATCAGCAGCAGCGTATTGACCCGCGGCAGGTAGATTTGGCCGGCGTGAGTTTCGGAAGTGAAGCGCACCTCGAAGCGGGGCAGCAGGCCGAGTTGCACGGCCTGGCTGACCAGCGAATACGCGCCGGTGATCACTGCCTGGCTCGCGATCACGGTCGCCGCGGTCGCAAGGATGATCAGCGGCAGCAGGAACGCCTCCGGCACCAGCCGGTAGAATGGATTGACGATCGCGGCCGGATTGGCGAGGACAAGCGCGCCCTGCCCAAAGTAGTTGATCAGCAACGCCGGCAGGACGAAGAAGAACCACGCGTTCTGGATCGGCTTGCGGCCGAAATGACCAAGATCGGCATAGAGCGCCTCCCCTCCGGTCACGGCGAGAAACACGGCACCCATGGTGATGAGGCCGATCGTCGCGTTGGTTGCGAAAAACCGCAGCGCGTACCACGGATTGATAGCGTACAGGACGGTCGGATCGTCGCTGATGTGAATTAGTCCAAGAATGGCGATGGTCGAAAACCAGATGATCATCACCGGACCGAACGCGGAGGCGACGCGCGCGGTGCCCCGGCTCTGGAACATGAACAGCACGACCAGAATGAGGATCGTCAGCGGCACAACGTAATGTTCGAGCGCTGGCGTCGCGAGCTTCAATCCTTCGACTGCCGAGAGAACGGAGATTGCGGGGGTGATCATCGAATCGCCGATGAACATCGCCGCGCCGACGACGCCGAGTCCCGTCAGCACCACGCTCCGGCGTCCGAGCGCCCGCTGCGCCAGCGCCATCAGCGATAGCGTGCCGCCCTCGCCGTTGTTGTCGGCCCGCAGGAGCACGATGACGTATTTCGCCGTCACGACGATGAACAGCGACCACAGGATCATCGACAGCACGCCAAGCACGACCTCGCGGGTCGGCGGGCCGCCATGCGATGCGTTGTGAACGGCTTCGCGAAACGCGTAAAGCGGCGAGGTTCCGATATCGCCGAACACCACGCCAATGCTGCCGATTGTCAGGCCCCAGAACCCGGCAGTGACGGGCGCGTCACTCGGGCTGTCGGGTGTGGTCTCACTGGTGGCCATGCTGCCCTGAAAGCGCTTTGCCGTTGGTCATGGGTCCGGGTCAAAAAAAGTCCGGCCGATGCGGGGCCGAGGGCGCTCCGTTAGCCCGCTTATAGCACCGTTGGCAACCGGGAACGTGATGCCCGGGCCTCACGTTAAGAGCAATTTCTGGAGCAAAACAGTATTGACTTCCGTACGCGGCCCCGCCCTGAAAATCAGGGTTTGAGGTTTGGCGGCAGCGGCGGGTCTTCCTTCATCAGGGTGATGGTGACCCGGCGGTTGGCGGGCAACGACGGATCGTCCGGAAACAACGGCTGGCTATCGGCCTTTCCGGACACAGAGAAGATGTGGCTCATCGGCAGGCCCTCCCGCTCGAGAATTTGCCGCACGGCGTTGGCGCGATCTGCCGACAGGTCGAACGCGTCGTAGCCCGGCCGGACCCGGCTGTAGCCGGCGGAGGTATGGCCGACGATGGCCACCCGCAGCGGTGTCGCCTTGAGCGGCTTGGCGAGGCGCTGGATCAGCAGGCGCGTGCGCTCATAGGGCTCTTTCGAGCCTTCCGCGAACATCGAACGGCCGTCCTGATCGATGATCTCGAGGTTAAGCCCCTGCTTGGTTTCCTCCAGCATGATGTGCTTGGAGATTTCCGTCAGTTCCGGCATGTCCTGCAACGCCTGCCGCAAGGAGGCGGAGGCGAGCGCGAACTCGCGGTCGGTCTTCAGGCGCGCGCCGGAAATCTTGTTCTTG
>JBEIPX010000560.1:0-1923 GCA_040376815.1 Bradyrhizobiaceae bacterium | reverse complement strand
GCGCGAAGCGTCGGAGACTGCGCATCTCAGCGAGTTCGAGAACGAGATCAAGCGCGGTCAGAACCGCATCAATGAACTCGAGCGCAATCTCGACAAGCTGCGCACCGTTCAGCAGACGCTCGAGCAGGAATTCCCGGAGTATTTCCGGACCGGACGGCTCGCGGCGGCTGAATAGCCGCCGACCGCGCGCAGTTAAACCGTCCGGATCATCTGGCCGTAGATCGCGAAATACTGGTCGCGCATGCTCGCGATATCGAACTCGGTCACGAAGTCTTGCGCGGTCCTTGCGATCCTGGTTGCTGTGTCCGGTTGCCGCGCCAGCATCGCGATCTTGTCGGCGAGATCCTCCGCGCAACCGACCCTGAACTTGATGCCGTTTGATCCATCGACCAGCAACTCGGCTGGGCCGTCGATGTCGGCAGCGATCACCGGCACGCCGGCCGCCATGGCTTCGAGCAGGGCCAGGCCGAATCCTTCGTAGCGCGACGGCAGCACGAAGATGTCCGCATCCTTCAGTACAGCCTGCACGTCGGTCCGGTTGCAGTGAAAGCGCACCCGATCGGCGACGCCCTCGTTGACGGCGAGCTCCTTCAGAAACGCCATCGTCGTCCCGTCGCCTTCCGGCGGATTGCCGACGAAGTCGCAGCGCACGTCGAGGCCGCGGCGCGCACAGATCCCGAGCGCCCTGACCAGAATGTCCTGACCTTTCTGTTTCAAGAAAAGCCTGGCAATATTGACCAACTGCAACGGCGCTCCGAACGAGCGCGGCCGGTTCGCGGCCGAGAACGCGGCTATCGGAATGCCGTTGTGGACCTTGAAGATGCGCGAGAGCCGCGCGGTCTGGCATTCCCGCTCGACCGCCGCCGAGATCGCGATATTCCAGTCGACGAACCGCCGGTGCAGCCGCAGCCGCACGCTGTCCCATGATGCGGCGATGCCGGTGTTGTGGATGGTGTAGCCCACGCTCATCGAGCGATAGAGCTTGCTCAGCATCGCAAAATGCTTGGCGCCGCTGTCATGGGCATGGATCAGGCGGACGTCATGGCGGCGCATGATGTTGAGCAGCGTCAGGATAACGCGCGGATTGCGCTCGCCCGGGGTGCGCTTGAGGAAGTAGGTGGGGTGACCGCTGGCGGCCAGATCGGCGGCGAGGTCGGCGTTGATCTTGTCGTTGATGACGACAAAAACCTGCGGGAGGTTCGGGTTCTCCGCGCAACTGGCGGCAAAATTGATGAGAAGTCGCTCGGCGCCGCCGACGGTCAGGGATGAAATCAATTGAAGTACAGACGCCACGATGAGAATGATCCCCGGACCCGACCCGCGGGTGCAATCAACTAATCAGGCCGGCAGATAAGTTAAATGCTGCGCTGGGCACGCAAGCCAAATTGACGGTGGGGACATTGTCGGACGGCCACGGCTATTTCTGGGCGAGCGTGCAACAGCATTTCGGTTGTCATGGGCCCGAAAAGCGATGGACGACGCGAGGGCACGACAGATCGCGCAGAGGTTCGCACCGGTACAGCTATGCTATTGAAATAAAGAGAATATTGTCGTTCACCGCGCGTCGCGAACGCGGCCTTCCGGCGGCAGCCGGGACGAGAAAACGAACACGCACAGGCACAGCGCAATGAAGGCGAGGCCGATCAGTTCGAACGACCATTCGAAGGAATCCACGGACATGCTCCATCGCTGTGCGGAACGGCCGCTGACAGTCAGCGCCATCCAAGCCGATGCGATGAAATTGATGTCCGCCGATTGACGAGCCGTTAAGGCCGTTGCGGCGCTCCAGATGAGGGTTACCGCTACGTAAATGAAGGGCTGGCGCGCAGCCCTTCACGTTTCGCCATCGACTTCAGGTGCCGGCTGCCGGCACCGGCGTTGCGCCTGATGGTGTTGGGCCCGGCGGCGGCCCCTTCTTGGCCG
>JBEIPX010000595.1:0-1521 GCA_040376815.1 Bradyrhizobiaceae bacterium | reverse complement strand
GACCGCAAAGAAGTATGCCGGCGGATTCCTGCTCACCGGCGATCTCGGCATGCAGGATGAGGACGGCTACTTCTGGTACATGAGCCGCGAGGACGACGTCATCACCTCCGCCGGCTACCGCATCGGCCCGTCCGAGATCGAGGACACGCTGCTGAAGCATCCGGCGGTCGCGCTCGCGGCCGTCGTCGGCATTCCCGATCCGATCCGCACGGAATCGATCAAGGCATGGATCGTGCTGCGGCCCGGCTTCACGCCCGGCGACACGCTTGCGAAAGACATCCAGGATTTCGTCAAGACGCGCCTCGCCGCGCACGAGTATCCGCGCTCCGTCGCGTTCGCCAGCGAACTGCCGATGACCGCCACCGGCAAGGTGCTGCGGCGAGAGCTGCGGGCGCGGGGATAATCTTCGCCCCCTCACAACTCCGGCATGTTGATCTCGACGCCGAGCTGCTGAAGCGCTTTCAGCATTTTCACCGGCGGCTTCATCTCGATCTCGATGGCGTTGCCTGTTTCCAGCACGCTCTTCAGGTTCGACAGGATCGCCGGCCAGCCGGTGCGGCCGCCTTCGAGGATGTCGTCGCTGATCGGCCGATCCTGCGACTGCGTCAAGGTCAGCCGGATCGTGCCCTTGCCGGCGGACTCGATCGCGTACGTCACGAGCGTGGTGCCGAGCTTCTCGACCAGCCCCGGCCAGTTGACGTTCCATGTCATGGTCAAGCGCTTCGGCGGATCGTACTCGAACACATCGCCGGAGATGTGCAGTCCGCCGTCCGGCAAATGCACCAGGAATTTGCCACCGACCTTCGGTTCGACGGTGACGATCATGCCGTGGAAGTACTGTTTGCTGAACTCCGCCGTGGTCAGCGCCTGCCATACCTTCTCGGGCGTGGAGGCGATGTAGATCGCATAGACGAAAACGGGCTTGAATTTGCTGATATCCATGATGGCCTCACATACGCACGCGTGATGTCGGTTCGGGTGGTTCAGTTGACGAAGTCTTCGGGCATCGGCCGTCCGGTTTCGAGCCAGCTCTTGAGACTCGAGAGCACCATCGGCCAGCCGGTGGAGATGCTGGGCAGCACCCAGCTTCCCAGCGGGAAGTCCTCGTGTGTGACCGTGAGCTTGACGTACGTGCCCTTCGGCTCGAGATCGAAGGTGACGCGCGACGCCTTTTCCTTCGCCATCTCGGGATCGTAGATCGCGTGCCACGAATAGGAGAGGCGCGTCACCGGATCGCAGATCAGCACCTCGCCGTCGTCGGTGATCTTGCCGTCCTTGCCGAGTTTGATCGGCGAACCGACTTTCCAGTTCGAGCTGACGCTGTAGCCGAACCAGTAGCGCTGCATGACGGCTGCGTCGGTGAGCGCGGCCCACAGCTTCTCCTGTGTGGTTTCGATGAAGGTGACGTAGACAAATTCCGGCTTACTCATCACGCGACTCCAGATGCCGTTTCAACTCGCTGAGCGCGACGAGGCGTGCGCGCTCGAATTTTCTGATCCACCGCTCGCCGATCTGATGGAT
>JBEIPX010000353.1:0-3951 GCA_040376815.1 Bradyrhizobiaceae bacterium | reverse complement strand
GTGATCACCGTTGAAGAAGGCAAGAGCCTGACGACCGACTTCACGGTCGTTGAGGGGATGCAGTTTGACCGCGGCTACCTGTCGCCGTACTTCGTCACCAACGCCGAGAAGATGACCGCCGAGCTCGAAGACGCGTTCATCCTGCTGCACGAGAAGAAGCTCTCGGGCCTCCAGGCGATGCTGCCGGTGCTCGAAGCCGTCGTACAGTCGGGCAAGCCGCTCCTGATCATCGCCGAGGACGTCGAAGGCGAGGCGCTCGCGACGCTCGTCGTCAACCGTCTGCGCGGCGGCCTGAAGGTCGCTGCCGTCAAGGCGCCGGGCTTCGGCGATCGCCGCAAGGCCATGCTCGAGGACATCGCGATCCTGACCGGCGGTCAGCTGATCTCCGAGGACCTCGGCATGAAGCTCGAGAACGTCACGGTGAAGATGCTCGGCCGCGCCAAGAAGGTCGTGATCGACAAGGAAAACACCACGATCGTCAACGGCGCCGGCAAGAAGGCCGACATCGAAGCCCGCGTCGGTCAGATCAAGGCACAGGTCGAGGAAACCACCTCGGACTACGACCGCGAGAAGCTCCAGGAGCGTCTGGCCAAGCTCGCAGGCGGCGTCGCGGTGATCCGAGTCGGCGGCGCGACCGAAATCGAAGTGAAGGAAAAGAAGGACCGCGTCGAGGACGCCCTCAACGCGACCCGCGCGGCCGTTCAGGAAGGCATCGTTCCGGGCGGCGGCACGGCACTGCTGCGCGCCAAGAAGGCGGTCGGCCGCATCCAGAACGACAACTCCGACGTTCAGGCCGGCATCAACATCGTGCTGAAGGCGCTGGAAGCTCCGATCCGCCAGATCGCCGAGAACGCCGGCGTCGAGGGTTCGATCGTGGTCGGCAAGGTGCTCGACAACAAGGTCGAGACGTTCGGCTTCGACGCCCAGAACGAAGAGTACGTCGACATGGTGCAGAAGGGCATCATCGATCCGGCCAAGGTCGTGCGCACGGCATTGCAGGACGCGGCTTCGGTCGCTGGTCTGCTGATCACCACCGAGGCGATGGTCGCCGAGGCGCCTAAGGAAGCTGCTCCGGCGATGCCGGCTGGCGGCGGCGGCATGGGTGGAATGGGCGGCATGGGTTTTTAAGAACTGGGCTTTTAAGAGCCCGCACCCTTCTCAAGACAGCGAAAGGCCGCCTCCGGGCGGCCTTTTTGCTGGAGCGCTTCCAGGACAAGTGAAACGCGACAAATCAAAAACATCCGGCCAGCATGCGGAACACGCCGTATCCCGAAAGCCGCATTTGTGGCAAACAACGGTGTTCGCGGCTTATGCTGGGCTTTCACATGCACGCTCCCGTCTGGCTTTCCCTTGCGGCGCTTGTCGCGGCGACAGGTGCGGCCTTCGCTCAGGCCAAGAAGGCCACGCCTGCGAGCACGGAGACGCGCTACTTCACCTACCTCGACGAATTTCTGGATGGCGAAGCCGACGTGATCCTGAAGCAGACGAGAAGCGGTGCCGCGATCACCGCGGCGACCCTCGACATCTGCTATCCCTCGCCGAAAGGCTCCGACCGGCGCGATCGCTTTACCGCCGACCTCAAGGTCAGCGGCAACGCCATGACCGGCACGGCGGCAAGTCAGCTCGACAAGTCCCCGGTCGAGATCGCGCTGACCCAGGCGAAAGCACCCGGCGCCGACGCGGGCTACAACATCGCCGGCTCGATCAAGATCGGCACCCGCGCGATCGTGGTGAACTCGAAAGAAACCTCGGACGCGAGCGAAAAAGACTTCGAGGAGTCGAAGAGCAAGGACGACGACATCACGCCGGCGCCGGCAGCGTTCACCGAGGTCTCGCCGGAGTCGATCGCCGCACGCATCAAGCTCGATGCAGTCGCGGATTTCGTGAAGGGTCTGCGCGGCACCAACGTCTATGTCTCGAAGACGAGTCTGATCGCATCCTGCGAAAACCTGCGCGCCGGAACGCAGACGATCCGCATGAGCGTCAATCCGGAAACCGCAGTCGCAACTATCGCGCAACTCAAGGGCCAGCCCGGCGTCACCGCCATCGGCTGGAGCTACGGTGACCTCGAACTCGCGCGCGCGATACGCTTCCCGGCCAAGGACTGGAGTGCCGAGGGCAAGATC
Source organism: Bradyrhizobiaceae bacterium (assembly GCA_040376815.1). Taxonomy (GTDB): domain Bacteria; phylum Pseudomonadota; class Alphaproteobacteria; order Rhizobiales; family Xanthobacteraceae; genus SG-bin9. Next base: position 1,825 of record JBEIPX010000353.1, on the reverse strand, counting down.
GACAGCAGCAAGATCGGCACGGCGCTGACCGATACGCTGAAAAAGGCGTTCGGCGCCGACAGCGCGATCTCCGAGCGCGACGAGATCAGCGGCAAGTACACGGTGAAGCTGAAGCGGCCGAGCGCGGCGCTGGCATCGCTCGGCCTGATCGAAGCGCTGGAAATCACTGCCATGGAGGCGTTCGACAGGCCGGGCGTCAGCGATACGATTCTGCTCTGGATCGGCTATCCGACCGGCGACACGGTCGATGAGCAGACCGGCACGCGGCTTCTGCTCACCGAAACCGCGGAAGACGATGCGGAGGATCGGGCGATCGACGATGGCGGCGCGGTCGATGCGCTCGCGAAATACTTCAAGGCACAGAAGTGGGATGAAGAAACGTCAAAGTTCAAATAGCACCCAGCGAACGCACGTGAATGGCCGGGGCAGCCGCGAGGCTGCCCCAACTGCTACGGTCCGCCGTCTCACTTTCGAAAGCAACACACCGCATGACGTATGACGCGGTGATCATCGGCGCCGGCCTCGGCGGGCTGACGGCCGCCGCTATTCTAGCGCGCGCCGGACGGGAGGTGCTGCTGATCGAGCGCAGCAATTCGGTCGGCGGCGCAGCATCGAGCTATAAAGTCGGCGATCTGTTCGTCGAAGGCTCGCTGCATGAGACCAGCAATCCGCAGGACCCGCGCGATCCCAAGCATGAAATCCTCAAGCGGGCCGGTGTGCTCGACGCCGTGACATGGGTGCCCACCGATACGCTGTATGAAGTGCGTGGCGGACCGCTCGATGCACCGTTCATGCTGCCGGACAACATCGATGCCGCGCGAGATGCACTTACCGCGCGGTTTCCCGACGCGAAGAACGCAATTGCTGCGCTGCTGTCCGAACTGGGGTCGCAGGTCAACCTTTTGGGCGTGAGAACGCTGGCGGAGCGCCTCGATCAGGCCTTCGGCCATAACGAAGCCCTCAAGTGCGCGATCGCTGCCAACCTCTGGTACAGCCACGACGATCCGAAAACCTTGTGGTGGCCGGTATTCTCCGCATTGCAGGGTGCGCTGCTGTCGAACGGCGCCCGCTTCATTCAGGGCGGATCGCAACGCCTGTCGAGCGCACTGGCACGGGCGGTGCGCGCCGCCGGCGGTCAGGTGGTGGTGCGGCGGATCGCGACGCAAATCGACATGAGCGCCAACAGCGCGCGCGTGACGCATGCGGCGAAAGACGGCGGCGACCCGCAGACGGTGGAGACGCGGCATGTGATCGGCAGCGCCAGCCTCGAGGCGATTGCCGAACTTTTGCCAGGCACGGATGCGGCCAAGCTGCGCCAGCACGGCTCCGGACGGCAGCCCTCGATCTCGCTGTTCGCTCTGACGCTCGGCCTGTCGAAGCCGCCGCGCACGTTCGGCGTCTCCAGCTATTCGACGCAAGTGCTGCCGCCATGGATGACACGGCTCGGTCAATACGCCGAAGGCACGGCGCTGATGGCGCAAGAGCCGGACCGATCGCCGGACGCGCGCATGCCGCCGCTCTCGGTGGTCGACTATGCGGCGATCGACTCCGCCATCCCCGCACCGCCCTTCGTGCTGTCGGTGATCGGACCCGACCGGCTGTCGAACTGGGATTCCGACGATATGGACGCCTATCGCGAGAAGCGCACGCGCTGGCAGGACGCGATCGTGCGTTATCTCGACACGATCTATCCCGGCATCGCCGATGCGGTGATCGCGTCGTCGTTCAACACGGCGCTGTCGGTGCGGCAGTATCTCAATGCGCCGACAGGCGCAGTCTATGGCTATGCGCCGCTGCCGCCTTCGCCCGGCATGAGCCCGCCGAC